>JAFDZK010000009.1 GCA_018267005.1 Bacteroidota bacterium | reverse complement strand
ACCTTTTGCCTTTCACCTTTCCCCTTAAATAAAAACTTTCTATATTTGCGCCGGGGTAAGTCTTTTACGACCAGCTCCTCTTGAACTCCCCCAGGGTGGGAACGCAGCAAGGGTAGAGGGTTGTAGCGGTGCGATAAAAGTAGCTTACCCTTTTTTTTATTTCTTTTCGTCTGAACACGGTTTTTAAGATTCAAAAGATGTTCAGGATTGTTACCCGACAATTTTACAATTCAAAAGCATTCATAATCGTGCTAATCTGTTAATCTTGTAAATCGTGTTCAAAACATGGAAATAAAACAGGAAGAACATCACGGCGCGGGCGTTTTTTACTTAGAGAACGAAGGCAAACGAATGGGTGAAATGCGCTACCTGATCCGCCACGGTGTGATGAACATTTACCATACCGAGGTGGATCCATCGTTAAAAGGCAGGAACATGGGTTTTAAATTGGTTGAAGCGGGCGTAAACTATGCCCGGCAAATTGATACCAAAGTGCTTCCCACCTGTCCTTTTGCACACTCGGTTTTTGAACGAACCGAAGCGTTTCGGGATGTGCTTGCGGATATTGATAGTCCATAGTCAATGGTCCACATATAACTCCAGAATTGCCATGGACTATCGACTATGGTCTATGGACTTATAACAAAAAAGATATGCTCGATATACTCATTACAGGCGGCGGCCCCATTGGTTTAGCTTGTGCGCTGGCCGCGCAGAAGGCCGGTTTAACTTACCAGGTTGTGGAAAAAGGCTGCTTAGTTAATTCGCTGTACAACTACCCTTCCACCATGACGTTTTTCTCCACGTCAGAATTGCTGGAGATCGGCGGTATACCTTTTGTTACGATACGCAACAAACCCAACCGCGATGAAGCGCTGGAGTACTACCGCCGGGTGGCTTTTTCCAACCATTTAAACGTAAACCTGTTCGAAGAAGTAATTTCCGTTACCCAAACGAACGGGCATTTTGATATTGGCACCAATAAAGCCACTTATGAGGCTAAAAATGTCATCGTGGCGACGGGCTTTTATGATATTCCCAACAAGCTGAATATCCCGGGCGAGGACCTGCCAAAAGTAAAGCATTATTATAAAGACCCGCATTACTATGCCCTGCAAAAGGTAGTAGTAATCGGGTCGAGCAATTCGGCTATCGACGTAGCTTTGGAAACTTACCGTAAAGGCGCCGAGGTAACGCTGGTAATACGCGATGCCGAAGTAAGTCACCGCGTAAAATACTGGGTGCGGCCCGATGTGTTGAATCGTATCAAGGAAGGAAGCATCAAAGCATATTTTAATTCACATGTTACAGCCATCCGCGAAAACGAAGTCGATATACAAACACCTGAAGGCCAGATCACCATACCCAACGACTTTGTAATGGCCATGACGGGTTATCAGCCCAACTTCGGGTTCCTGGAAAAGCTGGGTATACGCCTTTCATCCGATGGAAAATTTCTTCCCGAGTACGATCTGAAAACCATGGAAACCAACCAAAAAGGCATGTACCTGGCCGGCGTGGTTTGCGGCGGCATGGATACGCACCTGTGGTTTATCGAAAATTCGAGGATACATGCTGAGATGATCATTGCCGATATTGTTGGTAAAAGATGATTGCTAAATTGTTGTATTGTTAAATTGTTTTTTATCGGCTATCCAGGCAATAACACCAAACAACAATAAAACAATCCCATCCAAAAGTCAGCCTATTCACATTAAACACATTTTTTCTTGCATAAATAAAAATTAATGCGATACTTTGCATCCGATTTTAAAAAGTACAAAAACGCGCGTTAAAGTGATACAGCAAAGCATCTTAAAGCAACTTATCCGGGTGATCTTCACCCCGCAGGCAGCCGTAACGGTTGTTCCGGTTTTTGTTACCCCTTCCCGACGAAGGCTCTACATTCCCCGGGTGTAATTTCCAATACCTGCCCGGCATGAAGTTCATTGAAACTTCTCCTCCAATAATTTATTTAATTCATCGCAGGCTCACGCCCGATCTAATATTTAAGTTTTCGATTTATTTTTTCTGATGGACATACAGGATTTTGATATACAGGTTGCCTCGGCCCAGCACGTTGATTTCGCGCAGATGATCTGCGACGAAATGGCCGAGTCGGCTAAGGCGCGGGGGACGGGTATAGCCAAAAGATCGGCCGAATACGTGGCCAATAAAATGCTTGAAGGTAAAGCGGTTATCGCGCTGCACAAAGACGGCACCTGGGCGGGTTTTTGTTACATTGAAACCTGGAGCCACGGGCAGTTTGTGGCTAATTCAGGTTTGATCGTTAATCCGCAGTTCAGAAAATCGGGTCTGGCCAAGGCTATCAAGCAAAAGATATTTCAACTATCACGGAAAAAATATCCTGAGGCCAAAATATTTGGCCTGACAACGGGTTTGGCAGTAATGAAGATCAACTCAGAACTGGGTTACGAGCCTGTAACCTATTCAGAGCTTACCCAGGACGAGGATTTTTGGGCCGGCTGTAAAAGCTGCGTTAATTACGACATACTGATGAGCAAGGAACGTAAGAACTGCATGTGCACCGCCATGTTGTATGATCCGGCAGAAAAGCAGAAGGAATTCGAGGAGAAGATGAAAAAGATAACGCATAAGGCTACCTTGCTGGAAAAGATAGAAAATGCGATAAAAAGAGGTTTGGATAAGATAGAAGCGAAGGACGAGAGGTAAGGTTAAATTAAGGTAGAGACGCAACATTTTGCGTCTCATGAAACAATAAATTATAAGACGCGGAGTATCGCGTCTCTACACAGATAAATATGAAAAAAAAGGTAGTATTAGCATACAGCGGCGGATTGGATACCTCATTCTGCTGTATTTATTTAACGCAGGACCTCGGTTTGGAAGTACATTCGGTAATTGTAAACACCGGCGGTTTCAGCGAGGAAGAATTGTATAACGTGGAGCAGCGTGCCTACCGCATGGGCGTTACCTCGCACCATGTGGTTGACGAGACTGAAAACTTTTACAACACCTGCGTGCGCTACCTTATCTATGGTAACGTACTGAAGAACAACACGTATCCCCTATCGGTAAGTGCCGAGCGTGTGAGCCAGGCTACCGCTATTGCCAACTATGCCAAAGAGATCGGCGCCGAATATGTGGCGCACGGCAGCACCGGTGCGGGTAACGACCAGGTGCGTTTTGACATGATCTTCAATATCCTGGTGCCGAATGTGCAGATACTGACACCCATCCGCGACCTGAAACTGAGCCGCGAGGAAGAGATCCAATATCTGAAAGATCATGGCGTCGACATGAATTTCGAGAAGGCCAAATATTCCATCAATAAAGGTATCTGGGGAACATCGGTTGGCGGCAAGGAAACGCTAACTTCAAATTTAGGATTACCCGAAGAAGCATGGCCCACACAGGTTACCAGTACCGAGCCAAGAAACATTGAGCTTACCTTCGAAAAAGGTGAGTTGATTGCGCTTGACGGCAAAAAATATGATCATCCAACCAAAGCTATCCAGGCATTGCAGGCTATTGCTCAACCTTATGGTATTGGTCGCGACATACACGTGGGCGATACCATTATTGGCATCAAAGGCCGCGTGGGATTTGAGGCCGCTGCGCCGATGATCATCATCAAAGCGCACCATACGCTTGAAAAACACGTACTAACCAAGTGGCAGCTTTCGTGGAAGGATCAGCTTTCGTCGTTCTACGGCAACTGGCTACACGAAGGGCAGTTTCACGATCCTATTATGCGTAATATTGAGGCCTTCCTGACCGATACGCAGCAAAATGTAAGCGGCAAAGTGTTTGTACAGCTTTATCCGTATCGCTTCCAGGTAACTGGCATCGAGTCGGATCACGACTTGATGTCGAGCAAATTCGGCAGCTACGGCGAAATGAACAACGCCTGGACGGGTGAAGATGTAAAGGGCTTCTCGAAGATATTTGGGAACCAGGTAATGATCTACCACAAAGTAAACGGTTAGACCCATGGAGAACTCAATATTTTCCAAAAGCGATTGCATCAGCCATTATAAATGGGGCGATGATTGCTACGGCTGGAATTTTATTGACACCGACGCATTATCGATAAAGCAGGAACTGATGCCTCCGGATACTTCCGAGCAACTGCATTACCACGCGAAAGCCACACAAATATTCTTTATCCTCAAAGGCAGGGCGGTTTTTACCATCGATGGTGTAGAAAGTGAACTGAAGGCCGAGCAAGGCATCGAGATCAAGCCGGGTCAGCAACATTTGATCAGCAATAAAGAGCAAAGCGACCTGGAATTTATTTTATACTCCTATCCATCTACAAAAAATGACAGGATCAATCTCTAAAATACGGGCAGGGATCGTTGGCGGAGCTGGGTACACCGGGGGCGAAATGCTGCGCATCCTGCTGAACCACCCTAATGTGGATATCGCCTTTGTGCACAGCAACAGTAATGCCGGCAACTATGTGCACGATGTGCATACCGACCTGCTCGGCGATACCGATCTTAAATTTGCATCAGAGCTATCGAATGATATTGACGTACTGTTTTTATGCGTCGGACATGGTGATGCGAAGAAATTCCTGGATGCCAACAATATCGCGGACAGAATCAAGATCATCGATTTAAGCCAGGATTTTCGTTTAGCACAAAGCTCAAAGCATAAAGCTAAAAGCTTTGTATACGGGTTGCCTGAGTTGAATCGTGACGAGATCAAAAAAGCTCATCATATTGCAAATCCCGGTTGTTTTGCAACTTGCCTGCAACTGGCGTTGTTGCCGCTGGCATCAAAGGGCCTTTTGAACAGCGAAGTACATATTACCGCAACAACCGGTTCTACCGGTGCAGGGCAGAGTCCGTCGCCTACCACCCACTTTACCTGGCGTAACGATAACCTGTCTGTTTATAAGGCATTCGACCATCAGCATTTGAGAGAGATCGGTGAGTCGTTAAGGCAATTACAGCCTGGGTTTGATAAAGCAGTAAATTTTGTGCCTTATCGTGGCGATTTTACGAGAGGCATTATCGCGTCGATCTATGTAGATAGCGACCTGTCGGCTGAAGACGCGCAGGAACTATACCAAAACTATTATACTGGTCACCCTTTCACGCAGGTTGCCAAACGCAATATCGACCTAAAACAGATCGTCAATACCAACAAATGCTTTTTACAAGTCGAAAAACATGGAAATAAACTATTCATAATCAGCATATTGGATAATTTACTTAAAGGAGCATCAGGACAGGCAGTTCAGAATATGAATTTGATGTTTGGACTGAATGAAATGGCTGGCCTCAGGCTTAAGGCGTCGGCCTTTTAATAATAATTCGAATGTTATTGCAAGGGACGAAGCAATGACGGGACAAATAAAGCTTAAATAAGAATGAAACTATTCGATGTTTACCCGATCAACCCGATTAACATTGTAAAAGGTGTTGGCAGTTTGGTTTATGACGACAAAGGTACCGAGTACCTGGATCTGTACGGCGGTCATGCGGTGATCAGTATTGGTCATACCAACCCTCATTATGTAAAACGATTGGAAGATCAGCTGCGCAGGATAGGTTTTTATTCCAACTCGGTTGAGATACCGCTGCAAACCGAATTGGCTCAAAAACTCGGTAAAGTATCAGGCAAAGAGGATTACCAACTGTTTTTGTGCAACTCGGGCGCCGAAGCCAATGAGAATGCATTGAAGCTGGCTTCGTTTCACAATGGCAAAAAGAAAGTGATCGCTTTCCGGAAGTCCTTTCACGGACGTACGTCATTGGCCGTTGCTGCTACCGACAACCCCAAGATCGTAGCGCCTGTAAACGAAACCGATAATGTGATCTTCCTGCCCTGGAACGATGAAACTGCTTTGGAGCAGGCTTTTGCTGGAAATGATATTTCGTCAGTTATCATTGAAGGCATACAAGGTGTAGGCGGCATAAATGTCGCACCGGAAAGCTTTTTGCAAAAGATCAGGTCGCTTTGCAACGAACTTAATGCCGTATTCATTGCGGACTCGGTGCAATGCGGTTACGGACGGACCGGTAAATTTTTCTCACATGATTTTGCGGGTGTCAATGCAGACATTTACAGCATGGCCAAAGGTATGGGTAATGGTTTCCCTATTGGTGGCATTATTATATCGCCCAAAATACAGCCTTCGTACGGTATGCTGGGTACTACTTTTGGTGGCAATCACCTGGCTTGCGCTGCCGGTTTGGCGGTGCTGGAAGTGATCGAACAGGAAGAATTATTAAACAATGCAGCAACCGTTGGAGGTTACCTGATAGAAGAACTAACGAAATTCGAGCAGGTAAAAGAAGTTCGCGGCCGGGGATTGATGATCGGCATCGAATTACCAGAGGAACTGGCTCACGCGCGCAAAGAGCTGCTAAATAAACACCACATCTTTACAGGTGAGGCTAAACCGAACGTGATCAGGCTGCTGCCGGCCTTGAACCTGACCAAAGCGCACGCCGATAGATTTTTGGAAGCGTTTAGTACTGTATTGAATCATTCGACCGTTACACAATAACAGGCCATGAAACTTTTCTCATCCGTAAATGATGTTACCAATATCAATGCCCTTGTAAAAGAGGCGCTGGCATTAAAAGCAGATCCGTATGCCCACCAGGACCTGGGCAAGAACAAAACCCTCGCCCTCATCTTTCTAAATCCCAGCCTGCGTACCCGTATGAGTACGCAAAAGGCTGCTATGAACTTGGGTATGAACGTAATGGTGCTGAACATGGACAAGGAGGGCTGGGCGTTGGAATTGCGTGATGGTGTAGTAATGAATGGCAGTACCGTCGAGCATATTCGCGAGGCAGCGGCGGTAATGGGTGAATACGCGGATATTATCGGTGTACGGTCGTTCCCGGGGCTGAAAGACCGCGAACAGGATTACAGTGAAGACATTTTTAATAAATTCGTAAAATACTGCGGGGTGCCGGTAGTCAGCTTGGAATCGGCTACTCGTCACCCCTTACAAAGTCTGGCCGACCTGGTAACCATTGAAGAATTAAAAACCCGCCCCCGCCCTAAAGTGGTGTTAACCTGGGCACCGCATGTGAAAGCATTGCCGCAGGCTGTACCAAATTCATTTGCCGAATGGATGTGCAAGGCGAATTTGGATTTTACTGTCACCCATCCCGAAGGTTATGCATTAAATACTGATTTCACCAAAGGTGCAACGATAACCCATAACCAGGATGAGGCACTGCAGCACGCCGATTTTATTTACGTAAAAAACTGGTCGGCTTATGAGCCTTACGGCAAGGTGTTCGACGGCAACGAGGATTGGATACTGACGAACGACCGGCTTAAAATCACCAACGACGCCAAGGTAATGCATTGTCTTCCTGTGCGCCGTAATTTAGAATTATCGGACGAGATATTGGACGGACCAAACTCAATCGTGGTTCACGAAGCCGGCAATCGTGTGTGGGCGGCGCAGGCTGTGCTTAAGCAAATGCTTGAGGGATTGAGTTAAAGAGGTTGTACTGGTTGAACGTTCACTAAACTAGCTAACCATCCAAATAACAAATGTACATCCCTCCCTTCAACGCATTCCAGGACAGAAAAGAGATCATCGCTTTCATGCAGCGGTATAGCTTTGCGGCTATCGTATCGGTGATCGACGATAAACCTTTTGCTACTCACCTGCCATTTTTGGTGAAGGAAGAAGGCGAAAAATTGCTGCTTCTCTCCCACTTCGCGAAAGCAAATCCTCAGTCGAAGGAAATTTTTGATAAAACTTCGCTGGTGATCTTCACAGAGCCCCACGCCTATATCTCTCCGTCAAATTACGAAACCGAGAAAGTGGTTCCCACCTGGAATTACATCGCTGTGCACGCTTACGGCAAAGCCCGAATACTCGGCGACGACGAGAAACCGGCTTTATTGAAACATACTATCGAAACCTTTGAAGCTGCTTATTTTCAGCAATGGCAGGGATTACCTGAAGAATACAGGTCGAGGATGATGAACGGCATCGTAGCTTTCGAGATCGAAGTGACCGACCTTCAAGCCAAAAAGAAATTAAGCCAAAATCGTACGGACAGAGAAATAGAAAACATTATCCACTCGCTCGAAAAAAACGATGATACCAACGCCCGCGAAATAGCAGAATACATGAAGGAACTAAAGCACCAGCACTAACTCTTCTTTCGGGCTTACGCGGACTTTCGGATTTTCCGACTTTAAGAAATCATCTCGTCTCCGGGTCGGCCATCCTGGTCTTCGTATCAAAAAAGCGCACGATGAGGCGGTCGTCGGTATTGTGTGTAAGATATTTCAGCATCCAGTTGGCCAGAACGCTCAATTTGTTAGTGAATCCTACCAACGACATCAGGTGAACGAACATCCACAACAGCCAGGCTATAAAACCATGAAAATGCAGCTTACCAATATCGGCAACCGCCTGGTTTTGACCGATGGTTGCCAATGAACCTTTATCGAAATATTTGAAGGGCTCTGTGGGCTCATTATTGACCAGGTGCAGAATGTTTTTGGCAAGGTGCTGTCCGGTTTGTATCGCGGGCTGCGCCATGCCGGGGAGGCCATTCGGATATGTATCGGTTATCATAGCCGACACGTCACCTATGGCAAAGATATTCTTATACCCCGCAACCCTGTTGATCTCATCGGTTTTGATCCTGTTCCCCCGAACGATAGCATCGGCCGGAAGACCTTCGGGAAACAGACCCGTCACACCTGCCGCCCAGAATACGTTGCGGGTTTTGATCACCTTGCCATCGTTTATTTTGATCTCGTTGCCATCGTATTCCGTTACATGCACACTGTTGTAAATGGTCACGCCCATTCTCAGCAATTCGTTCCTGGCACTTTCAGATGCCTGTGACGACATCGCACCCAATACCACAGGTTTACCTTCAACCAGGTATATCTTCATATCTTCCTTGTTCAGCGAAGGATAATCGTCGGTCAATATGTGATTACGTATTTCGGCCAATGCACCGGAAAGCTCTACGCCCGTCGGACCACCGCCCACCACCACAAAAGTCAACAAGGCCTCACATTCAACCGGATCGGCCTCGATAACGGCCTTTTCCAGGTTCTGCAACATATAGCTTCGGATATTAAGAGCTTCGCCTACATTTTTCATCGGCATGGCAAAATGCTCGATTTGCTTATTGCCGAAGAAATTGGTATCGGCACCCGTAGCAATGACGAGATAATCATAAGCTATCTCGCCAATATTGGTAGTAACCGTATTTTTTTCGGAATTTATTTTTTTTACTTCGGCAAGGTTAAAAGCGAAGTTCTTTTGCCCGGCAAATATGCGCCTAAGCGGGAAAGCGATGGAATCAGCCTCGATATAGCCCATGGCCACCTGGTACAGCAACGGCTGGAAAGTGTGGTAATTATGCTTGTCGAGCAGCAGCACGTCGACCGGTTTATCTTTCAGTTTCTTAGCGAGATTGATACCGGCAAAGCCTCCGCCAATGATAACCACCCGTGGTCTTTTCGCTGTTTTGTGATCATCCATAGATATTAGATTGTGCCTGCAATTTAAATGATTGCAATCGTTTTAAATATTAAGTGCAACCGCAAATAATATGTTTTAAATTAATATGACCGAATTAGTATTTTAGCCTGCCTCACCCTAAATCCCTCGCTACAGGGAGAGGGACTTTGAATATGGATAAAAAACAACTGCATATTATCAAGATCGGCGGGAATGTGATCGATAATTCGGAAAGCCTGCATCATTTCCTGGAGGATTTTACCGCGCTTAACGGTTTCAAGATATTGGTACACGGTGGCGGAAAGGTGGCAACTCAACTGTCGGAAGAATTAGGCATCGAATCCAGGCTGGTCGATGGCCGCAGGATAACGGATATTGACACTTTACGTGTGGTGACGATGGTTTACGGCGGGCTGATCAATAAAAACATAGTGGCTCAGTTACAGCGTTACGGTACCGATGCCATCGGCTTAACGGGTGCGGATGGAAATTTTATCAAAACAAAAAAACGCCCGGTAAAAACGATCGATTATGGTTTTGTGGGTGATATTGACGATAAGTCGGTCGATGCCACGAATATCAGTAAACTGATGGAAGCCGGCTTCGTGCCGGTTTTTTGCGCGATTACGCACGACGGCGAAGGACAATTATTAAACACCAATGCCGACACTATCGCTTCGGCGTTGGCGGTGGCGCTTTCCGGCATGTATGAAACGACACTGGTCTATTGTTTTGAGAAGAAAGGTGTGCTGCACGACATTAACGACGAAGAATCGGTGATAAGGGAAATTGATCCGGAGCGATATGAGGAACTGAAGAAACAACAGATTATCCACAGCGGTATGCTACCTAAACTGGATAATGCTTTTACAGCGATCAACTGCGGAGTTAAGGCGGTAATCATTGGCAAATCGGATGAGCTAAGTCAGCTACAGCAGAAACAACCTTTTGGCACGCGGTTGAGCAAAGCCGGAAGCTAAAAGCAGGAACACTAAAACAATAACTTTAAATTTGAGGCAGAAGTCAGTTTTCAGCTTTAACTTAAAATAAAATGAGCATACAGCATAAAATAGCCATATTGGGCAGCGGTAATATAGGCCTGGCTTTAGCGAAGGGGCTGGTGAAGGCAAACATCTGCGAACCGGAGCAGATTGCGCTTACGCGGCGTAACATAAAAGCATTGTCGACTTTGGCCGATAACGGGTATAAAGTGACATCGGATAACTCAGCCGCGGTAAAAGATGCCGACATAGTTGTGCTGGCCGTATTGCCGCAGCAATTAAACAAGCTGCTGCATGAGATCAAACCAGCGATATGGGAACAAAAGCACCTGCTTATTTCCGTAGTTTCGGGAGTTAGTTGCGCCGATATTCGCCAGCAGTTGGGCATGGAAGTGCAGGTAGTTCGCGCTATGCCAAATACCGCTATTGCTATCGGCCAATCCATGACCTGTATTGCTTCGGATAACGCTTCCGCTGAAAATATCAACCTGGTCAAATCGCTTTTTGATACCGTTGGCGTAAGCATCCAGATCAATGAAGAACTAATGACCTCGGCCACGGCGCTGTGCGCCTGTGGTATAGCCTTCTTCCTGCGTTCCATACGTGCGGCATCACAAGGCGGAACAGAGATTGGATTCCATGCGCATGACGCGCTGAAGATGGCCGCTCAAACGGCTAAGGGCGCGGCCGATCTGCTGCTGCAATTATCTTCTCACCCCGAACAGGAAATCGACAAAGTAACTTCGCCCAAAGGCTGTACCATTGCGGGCCTGAACGAGATGGAACACAACGGTTTTAGCTCGGCGATGATCAAAGGCATTAAAACTTCGGCTGAAAAAGCGGGTGTGTTGTACGATAAGGAGGGCTGATTTGTGAGGAGAAAGAATAAAGACTATGATTGCGATGTGATACTGTAGTTGTTAATTATTTCCAAAACGGATTCCAAAGTTTGACTAGTTGATACTATCGCTAAATCAATCTTGTAAGGAGGAATCTTTTTTAATAACTTATAGTACAAATTAACCTGAAATCTTTTAACTGGACTATCATATTTATTCATATATTCAATAGGGTCATAAAGTTTCAATTTAAGATTGTACTTATCTGATTCACCTTCTTGAATGTCTTTCCAATAATATTTTATGCCTTTATAATCATCTTCAATATACTCATCGTTTATTAGTAAGATTTTTTTCTTCAATAATATAATCCTAAGCAAATGAAAAGTTTTGAATCGAAATAGATATATGATCCACAGTATTACAGAAAATATAATCCAGATGTAAGAATGACTTAGATAACTAACAATTGAATAATATATGAGCAGAACAGGTAAAAGAAAGGTTTCGCTAATAACTCTGCTATTAAATTTAGGGCGATACTCCATAAGTCCCAATTCAAATAAAGATACAAAAACCTTTCACTTTTATTCTTTCGCGTTTAACCTTTAACCTATTTCAGGTAATATTTATTGATCCTGTTCAGATCATCGTCAAGCTCATAAACCAAGGGCGCGCCCGTTGGTATTTCCAGGCTAATCACTTCTGCGTCTGTCAAATGGTCGATGTACTGGACCAGGGCCCGCAAGCTGTTGCCATGAGCGGATATGATAACCTTTTGGTCGAGTTTGATCACCGGTACGATAGTCTCCTGCCAGTAGGGCAATACCCGCTGCATAGTTTCGACAAGGTTTTCAGTCAGCGGCAACTCGCGCTCCGTTAGATCCTTATACCGGGGGTCTTTGCCTGGATAGCGATCATCGTCGCTGCTTATAGCAGGGGGATGCTCAAGGGGGTCCCGCCTCCATTTGTGCACCTGCTCGTCACCGTATTTAGCTGCTGTTTCCGCTTTGTCGAGACCCTGTAAGGCTCCATAAAAACGTTCGTTCAGCCGCCATGATTTTTGTACGGGTATCCAAAGCTGATCTGTTTCTTCCAGCACGATATTCAGCGTTTTAATGGCTCTTTTCAAAACAGAAGTAAATGCAAGGTCAAAATTGTAGCCATGCTTCTTTAAAAGCCTGCCCGCATTTTGAGCTTGCCGGTACCCGTTTTCTGAAAGGTCGACGTCTGTCCAGCCGGTAAAACGGTTCTCCAGGTTCCAGATACTTTCGCCGTGACGGATCAGTACTAATTTGTGCATATTGTAAAGGTAAAAGGATTAAGGCAAAAGATAAAAGCTTGTTTCATTGCGACATGATTAGCCGATAATGTCAATACCCGCTGACAAAATCGTATAAAAAATCGGTGTAATCTTTCTATAAATCTGTGCAATCAATTTTATAAATTGCATTAACTAACCCATTAAACCTCAAACATCATGATCCCAACAACACCTGTTCCGGCGAAAAGCGGGCCAGCTAACCCTGCACCGTTAGGCCTCTGCGCCTTTGGCATGACTACCGTATTGCTTAATTTTCACAACGCCGGATTCTATGAAATGAATTCGATGATATTCGGCATGGGCATTTTTTACGGTGGCTTGGCACAGGTTGTGGCCGGCTACATCGAAGCGAAAAAGAATAACATTTTTGGACTAACCGCCTTTACCTCCTATGGCTTCTTTTGGCTATCGCTGGTCGGGCTGATCGTAATGCCCAAAATGGGCTGGGTCGACCCGCCTTCGGAAAAAGGCATGGTCGGCTACCTGGCAATGTGGGGCATCTTTACTTTTTGCCTTTTCTTCGGCACATTTAAACTGAACCGCGCCCTGCAAATAGTTTTCGGCACGCTGACTATCCTGTTCGTCCTGTTAGCACTCGGCGATGCAACTGGCAATGAATCGATCAAGCATCTTGCGGGATATGAAGGCATAATATGCGGACTGTCAGCAATATATACAGGTATAGCTATAGTTTTGAATGAAGTTCATGAAAAAACGATTTTGCCTATAGGACCTGTCACCGACAGATCGCCTGAATCACAATTCACAGGACTGAAGAATGCGGAATAACGTCAAAACCCTAAGCTGAAAATTAGGTAGCTTCGCAAACTTTAGTTCCGATAATTATCGGGACAGGTTGAGACCGATGAAAGATTTTAAGAAATATTATACTATATCAGCTACACCGGAAGAGGTGTACATGGCGCTTACCAATCCGCTAACTTTGGAGCTATGGACAGGTGACGCGACCGAAATGAGCACCGAACCCGGTTCGGAATTTTCGCTATGGGGCGGCAGTATCGTGGGCAAAAATCTTGAATTTGACCCAAGTAAAAAGATCGTGCAGCAATGGTATTTTGACGGAGAACCGGAGGACTCCATCGTAACTATCAAATTGCATCCTGCAAAAAATAATAGCACCTCGGTTGAGTTGAGGCACACCAATATCCCCGACAAAGTCTACGACGATTTCGCCTCGGGCTGGGATGATTATTATTTCGGCCCGCTGGCCGAATTTTTCGAAGGGGAATAAGAGATTGTTAACCGGTGATTAATGACCAGGGCATTCCCAGATCACTAATCACCGGTCAACTAATTGCTAGTTAGCGCTTTTCTCCAAAGCCTGCTCGATGTCACTTAAAATATCTTCCAGTTTTTCCAAGCCAGTCGAAATACGGATGAGTCCCGGGGTAATACCCACCGACAACCTTTGCTCATCAGTCAGCCTGGAATGTGTCGTGCTTGCCGGGTGCGAAGCAATACTGCGCGTGTCGCCGAGGTTAGCAGTTACCGAAAGTAATTCAAGCGCATCAAGGAATTTCCGTCCCGCTTCCAGCCCGCCTTTGATCTCGAGGCAAAACACGCCGCCGCCTGATTTCATTTGCTTTCTGGCGATTTCATATTGCGGATGATTCGGCAACAACGGATATTTTACCCAGGCAACATGCGGGTTGCTTTGTAGTTTTTCGGCTATTTGAAGCGCATTTTCCGAATGTCGCTGCATGCGCACGTCCAATGTCTCCAGGCTTTTGCTCAATATCCAGGCATTGAACGGCGACATGGCCGGGCCGGTATTGCGGCAAAACAAATAAATATCTTTTACCAGATCTTTTCTTCCTACTATAATACCGCCCAGCACTCTACCCTGCCCATCGATCCATTTGGTGGCAGAATGCACCACCAGGTCGGCGCCAAAATCGATCGGCCTTTGCAGAAGCGGGGTAGCAAAACAGTTGTCTACGTTCAGTATAAGATTATGCTTCTTGCTGAACCGTCCAACCCACTCCAGGTCGATCACTTCTAACTGCGGATTAGTGGGTGTTTCCAGGTAAACCATTTTGGTATTTGGCTGTACCGCGGCTTCCCATGCAGCGTTGTCGCCAACCGGTACTAATGTTGCGGTGATGCCGTATTTAGGCAGGTATTTGGTGACGATCGTAAAAGTGCTGCCAAAAACCGAGCTGCAGCAGATGAGATGGTCGCCCTGCTTTAACAGCGCGAACATCGAGGAAAATATCGCGCTCATGCCGGTCGACGTAGCAAATCCAGTCTCCGCGCGTTCCAATGCGCACATTTTAGCAATAAACTCGTCGACGTTGGGATTACTGAAACGGCTGTAAATGTTATCCTGCGATTCGTCCGCAAAAGCCGCACGCATTGTTTCAGCTTCGTCAAAAGTAAAGCTGCTTGTGAGGTACAGCGGTGTAGAATGCTCGTGTTGTGAGGTTTGCGGAGATTGAATACGGATAGCCTGCGTAACAGGATCTAGCTTTTTAGACATGGTTAATAAAGTGAATGTATAAGAGAATATTAATTATTGCGCTGGATGCACAAACACCTGCGACGTTATTTTGGTACCGCCGCCCATCAGTGTTGCGGCAACTGAACAATATTTGTTAACAGACAGATCGACAGCCCGTGCTGCCTTATCCGGATCGATATTGCCGTATAAATGAAACTCGACATTAACGGATTTCCACAACGATGGCTCTTTACCCGTTTCACGCTCGCCGCTGATGGTCATTTTATAATCGACCACATCCTGGCGCTGTTTTTTCAGGATACTGATCACATCGATGGCCGAACATCCGCCCAGGCCCATCAGCAGGGTTTGCATAGGGCGCACACCAAAATTTTCACCACCGCTTTCCGGACTGCTGTCCATCCGGATGGTATGCCCGTTTTGGTCGGTGGCTTCGAAACCAAAATCTCCGTGTACGCGCGCTAATTGTATTGTAGTCATATTACGGTCTAAGACCTTCAAATTTACAACTTTTACGCGTGAATGCAGTTGTTGTGACATGGTGTAGCTCATAATTGTGACGTTTAATTAATAAATCGTGGTCCTAAGCGGCTTTTCACCCGGGACGACCAATAGCAAGCTTAATTAAACATTCATACGTTTATGGCGGCAAAAGGTTATTGCAATTTGCTTTAAATTAAACGACACATTGTGTTCATTATCAGCAGATTTTAGGTGAAACAATGACGAGTGACGAGGTAACCTATTAACTCCTGTGCTTAACGGGTATCACGAGCTTCAGCCCCGACCAGATTTCGTCCACCGCGCAGACCTTTATATCGACGAGACCGGCCTTCAGTGCGAGATCGCGAATGTCGTTTTCAGTAACATCGGTTGCTATTTTCGATGATTTTTTTGGCCATGATATCCAGATCATGCCATTGGTTTTTATTTTATTTTTAAGTCCGGGTAACAATGCTTGATACTCCACCCGGCTTTTAGTGAAGAAATGAATAAAATCGATCTTTATATCGTCCTTGGTTTCAAAATACAGGTTCGGCGGCAAATCGGTAAAAAGCTGCATATAGTAATCGGGAGCATTGATAAGGTCGATGTAAAAGCCATCCTTAATACCTAGTTTCTTCGCCAAAGGTGTTCCCGAATAACCCGCTGTCTGCACTATCTGGTTCCCCATTCCCATAATCCGTATTGTATTTTTTGATTCACGGCGTGACCTGATTGTTTCAGCGCCAGCATAATTTGTCCGCGATGGTGCGACTCATGAGAAATCAAATAACCGAGAAAAGCCGTCGCATGCGGTTTAAAACCCCTTATTTTACCATCGGATCTTTCAAATAACTGACCGATAGCCTCAGCACTTTGGTTAAGCGCTGCCGCTAATCCCTCTTTGCTGATCTGCTCTTTCTCTATTTTGGTTAAACCAGCCAATAAAGCCGGATCAGCCGCTTTAAGCCACATCAGGCGTACATTGTGCATATGGGCGAACTGCTCGCCCACGTTCCGGCCTTTTGACGCGGAAATATCATTTAGGTCAGCCTCGCCGATCGCATCGAGTAGGTAAATGTTGATGCGATTATGTATGTGCCAGGTTTCAGTCAATGCGCTCATGATCCGGATGTGATCTGCTTAAGATGATGTTTCAGGTGGACTACATAATCCTGCGCCAGCCACTCAACGGTGTGTAAGCCGGCCCTGTTTTTACTACTGTCACATTTCACCTCCCACCGGCTGGGCGGATAATCGCTTAATACCCTTGCGATCTGACTGTTCAGCAAGCGCCACAATTGCAGCAGGTCATCGACGGGCATGGTTTGATAGTGTTGCGCCGCAACCCATTCATCCTGTTCATAAATCAGTTTAAAATTTTCTTCAAAGGTACAGCGCACAAAACGCTGTAGGTTGATCATGGCGCTGTCGCATAAATGGCCTATGATCTCCTTATTCGACCATTTACCAGGTGCGGGCCTTTTTTCCCAGTCAACAACCTTGTTTTGAATAAGTTGAACGAAGCTATCTATTTCAGGTGTCAGGTTATCAACAAATACCGGCATGATATGGAAAAGTTTGATTTAAAGATAGCGATGTTTTATACTACCTTCAAAAACTCAATCATAACTATGGCCCTTAATTATATCTGGATAGCATTTTTTATCATCGCCTTTCTTTTTGCGCTGGTAAGGCTGATCTTCCTGGGCGATACAGATGCATTCAAAACATTGGTCGACGGCGTGTTTAGCGCGTCACAATCGTCGGTAATGGATATTGCCCTGCCCCTCATCGGGGCCATGACTTTCTGGCTGGGCGTCATGAAAGTCGGCGAAAAAGCCGGCGCTATCAATTTTCTTTCCCGCATCGTTGGCCCCTTTTTCAGGCGAATATTTCCTGAAATTCCGGAAAACCACCCGGCTACCGGGAATTTGGTCATGAGCTTTTCAGCTAATCTCCTCGGCTTGCTCAATGCGGCCACTCCATTAGGTTTAAAAGCGATGGACAGCTTGCAGGAGATCAATCCAAAGAAAGACGAAGCTTCGAACGGGCAGATCATGTTCCTGGTGCTGCTCACCTCCGGAATGCAATTGTTGCCGGTATCCATTATCGCACAACGAGCCATCTTTCATGCCAAAGACCCAACCGATATTTTTATTCCCTGCATCATAGCCACCTATGTGTCGGCTGTGATAGGGATGATCGCAGTCGCCATCAAGCAAAAGATAAAGCTGTTCGACCATGTGATCATCGCCTGGGTTGGCGGTATGACGCTTTTTATTGGCCTGCTGGTTTGGTACCTTACGACTTACCTGAGCAAGGAACAGATAGCCAATTTCTCTAAGATCACCAGCAACCTGCTGCTGTTTGCGATACCAGTGATTTTTATCACGGGCGGGCTGATCAAAAAAGTAAATGTATTCGAGGCCTTTATCGAAGGCGCAAAGCAGGGGTTCGATACCTGTATCAAGATCATCCCTTACTTAGTGGCTATGCTGGTAGGTATAGCCGTCTTTCGCAATTGCGGAGCTTTGGGGTACATGAACGACGGCCTGAGATGGGCCATGACCAAAATGAACCTTGATACGCGCTTTGTGGATGCCATGCCGGTGGCTTATATGAAACCCTTAAGCGGATCAGGTTCGCGGGCCATGATGATCAGCACCATGCAAACCTTCGGTACGGATAGCTTCGCCGGCCGGCTCGGCTGTATTTTCAATGGATCGGCCGATACTACATTTTACATCGTGGCTTTATATTTCGGTTCCGTGGGCATAAAAAAATCGCGGTATGCCATACCATTCGGGCTTTTGGCTGACCTCGCGGGCATTGTCGCAGCTATATTTGTCGGTTACTTATTTTTCGGATGATAAGGCTTATTGGTTTTAAATACAAAAACTTCATCATCTAATTAATTTATGCATTCGCGATTATATAATTCCCCACTGCGCCTCAAACCGGCTT
Organism: Bacteroidota bacterium; assembly: GCA_018267005.1. GTDB lineage: Bacteria > Bacteroidota > Bacteroidia > Sphingobacteriales > Sphingobacteriaceae > Mucilaginibacter. The sequence goes on along the minus strand of JAFDZK010000009.1, from coordinate 14,785 downwards.
TAATGGGGCAATTTTCGGACGATATGCGAACAAGTTTTTTGCACGATTCGTTAGTATCGGCTATTTGTGTCCTCTTTCACAGGAAGTTGTACACCGTCCGCGCTTCTGGCACAAAGCTTGTATTTGGTAGCCCCAATATTATGCCCCACTTGCTGCAAACCGTTCAAATTCATAAACCGTTTCATCGGCAACGCGATTACGCACGCTTCGCCGGATATAGGCGCAATTATATGTTTCTGGAAATCAAAACATTAAGAAGCACTATTGGTTATACTACAACCATATTTCCTTCCCCTCTTTTTAATATTTAACTGAATATCAGATAAATGGAAAAACCCTACTCCAGTCATAAAGAGATTAAGAAAAGCTTCGCCCTAAAAGGAATGCTTGTGTTGCTGGTTCTTGCATTTATTTTTACGCTCTTTATGGTGCGATATGCGCTTTCGGGCACTCGGAAGAACGTTGAAGGCGTGCCCGACAGTGACGACGCTTACGCTATTGCCAAACAGTTTGTAAAGCCGACCATCAAGGCAAATGATATCAGTTTTCCGGAATCGGACTACCAATGTGCGCAAAAGCCCGATTCTGTATTCATCATCAAGTCGTATGCTGAATCGAAAAACGCCGAAGGAAGCAAGAGCGTTATCAGTTTTGAAATTACGCTTCGATTTTTTGGCGGCAATACAATGAATAAAGACAGCTGGAAAGTAATCAGCCTCAATGAAAATTAAAAGCTGCATATAAAAAAGCACCCCGATCATAAACCGGGGTGCTTCAATCACTCTAAAACAATCACCTCTAAATTAAGAAGTACCTTTAATAATTATATTGAATATTAATTATTGACCAATTCAATTAATAAGTCAAATATAATGAATTAAAGTCTTAGTTTATTGAGATTTAACGCTTTTATGACCTGTAGTTGACAGTCGTTAATTCATCAGGCCCTTGATGAAAATATCGATCAGCAAAAGCCTTTTTTTATGTATTTCATCCAGGTGTTCTTTTTTGGGAAAGGTGTTCTTTTTCAGCCCTTTGGCGCCAACTCTGACGCCCTGCAGCGCATCGAGCATCAAGTCCACGATCTCGCGGGGATTATTGACTGGTTTGATCTCGCCACGGGCCGCCGAGGAAGTTATGGCGTCGCTCAGCAGGCCGACCTCACCTTGCCGTATCTGTTCGATAATCTGCCATATTTCCTCCGGCAGGTTCTGCTCGTTGAGCCTGATGAAATCAAAGAAGTTATAGTTGTTGACGATAAAGTCGTGATGTGTATTAACCTGGTATATGAATGCGTCCTTAAGATTTACAATGCCCGAAGTATTTTCTTCCAACTGCTGCAGGTATTCTAAAGCGAGCTTGCGGGTAACAGCAATATATAACTGGCTTTTATCCGGAAAGTAATAATACAGGAGCGCTTTCGACATGGACAGCGCCCCTGCTATCTCGTTCATGGTGGTTTTTGAGTATCCGTAGTGCAGAAATTGCTGGTAAGCTGCCTCTAATATTTTCTCTTTTTTAATGTCCTGCTGGTCGGCTACCGAACTCATTTGATTGATTTATAATAAGATATTTAATTAAATCCTGACTTTTTTAACAAAACTATCAAATATTCTACAAATATTCGTGTCATATTTACACTTGCCGCAATAATATTACCTTCTCTTTCTGTAGAAATACTGTTTCGCTCTTACGATAGTTTTTAACCCTCACTTGTAAATCAATCTTGCCAGGCGCTTGTTGAACAGGAAAGTATTATTATGAAAATAGTTGAAGAAAATATCGTCGGTGCCATAAGCAGCGCAATAGGAAGAGGGTTACTGGCGGGTTTGGCGGGAACGGCGGCCATAACTTTATCGCAAATGATAGAAATGCGTATCAATAAGCGCAAGCCCAGCGAGGCGCCCATTAAAGTTGCTGAACAGGTAACGGAGGTTAAGCCCGCTGCCGAGGAGTCAAAAGAAAAGGTGGCGCAGGAAATACATTGGGCATATGGCACCTGCTGGGGTCTGGCCCGGGGGCTGATCGGCCTCACCGGCTTAAAGGGATTGCCCGCTATCGGCATTCACTTTGCGGCCATCTGGGGTACAGCGCTGATTATGCTGCCGTCATTCAAAGCAGGTCCAAAGGTAACGGAAGAAGAACCAAAGACTATCGCCGTCGATGCCTTGCATCACGCCGTTTATGCCGCCGCTGCAGGACTAGCTTTTGATGCACTGGAAAGATAACCACGCAAAAAAGCCGCTCCTGCTTAGAAGCGGCTTTTAGATGTTTTGACATTCTGCTATATGGTTGTCATTTCAGGCTCAGCTTCATGAACGCCAGCTTTCTTGCTGCCAAACAGCCTGGTCTTGATCCGTACACGTAAAATGTACATGCAAGGCACCAAAATAAGCGTTATGATGGTGGCAAAGCCCAGGCCGAAGATCATTGTCCACGACAACGGACCCCAGAATGCATTATTATCGCCGCCGAAGTAAATATGCGGTTTGAGCGAGGTAAACAGTCCGGCAAAATCAATATTGAAGCCGAATGCCAGCGGTATAAGTCCTAATATGGCTGCGGTGGCTGTCAATAAAACCGGGGTCATCCTGGTGCGCGCGGCTTCAACCACGGCATCATGAAGGCTCGCTCCCTGCGCTATCAGCATATCGGTAAATTCTACCAGCAGGATACCGTTTCGGACGACGACGCCGGCCAGCGCAACAATGCCGATACCCGTCATAACTACCGATATTGACATATTAAATAGGCTCAGGCCAAGGAAAACGCCGATGATGCTAAAGAATATTTCACTCAATATGATCAAGGTTTTACCGATAGAATTGAACTGCATCATCAGGATGATCAATATGATCCCGAATGATATCATCAGGGCCCTGCCCAGGAAATTCTGTGCGTCGGCCTGGTCTTCCTGCCCGCCACCCATGCTTATGCTTACCCCCTCCGGCGCCTTGAAGTTTTTTATAGCCTGGGCAATACTCTGGTTCACTTCTGTCGGGTTGAAGGCCGGCTTGATAACATTCGATAACAACGAAACCACCCTTCGCTCCTGCTTATGTTTGATATTCACATAAGTACTGGTGTACCTGACATCCGTGAACGCCGATATGGGTACCTGCCTTATAATACCGCCCATCGCGATGTCACGGAAGGTTATCTTCATGTTTTTTAAAGCATCGATGTTATTGCGCTGGTTTTCCTGCGCTCTTACATCTATTTCATAATTATCCTCTGTCGTATTTCTGAAATCGGAAGCTTTAAGGCCATAAACCGATGTAAATAAAGCCTGGTTAATTTGGCTCGTAGTAACCCCTTCGCGGTTGGCACGTTCGCGGTCGACATCAAAAACGATCTCGGGCTTATCGCTTTGCACGTCGGCAGTCAATCCCTCGATACCACCGATATTCTGTTGGTTGATATATTTTTTTAGCCGGGTAGCCGTATTCACTAACGTATCCATGTTACCGCCGGCGATCTCAATATCGATATCCTTTTGCACGGGCGGACCTGCGTTCTCCTGTGTAACGGCGATCTGTGCACCCGGAACGCCCTGTACCGAGCTACGTATGCGGTTCATGATAGCCTTAGTGTCCTTTCCGTGCCTTTCGCCATATTCAACAAAAGCGACGGTAATTTTACCCTTATTGTAATAAGTGCCCTGGTCCTCATCGGTTGGATCGGTAACACCTACCGACACATTAGAGATAATTGACGACACTATATCCTTATCAGGTTCCACAACTTTCGCAACCTTCTTCTCAAGTCCCTCAATAACCTGGTTGGTGTAGGCCTGATCGGTACCGATAGGCATCGTTACATATACATAAACGAAGTTGGGGTCGGATGTCGGGAAGAATTCAACTCTCGGGGTCCGTACAACAAAGCTGTATACGATGGTTAAAAAGAACAAGACTATTACACCCATCAAGATTTGCCACGGCCTTTTCACGGCCCATTCCAGCCTTCGCGCGTACCAATGCTGGAAACGCGGCCAGGCATTTTTCTGGAACCTGTCGATTACGCGTACCAGGTAGAAATGGTTCAACAGGTATAAAAGTATAACGACTACTACAAAGTTGCCTATGCCGAAATTGATCAGGTAGCCCAGCAGGGCGGCACTTCCCAATATCAGCATCGCTTTGCCAACTTTCCGGTCAAATTTCGGATGATCATGTTCACCTTCGTGGTGAGGTTTCATAAAATCAACTGCGAAAACCGGGTTCATAATATAAGCTACGACCAAAGAGGCAAGCAGGGTAATGATCAGCGTAATAGGCAGGAAGAACATGAAATCGCCTATCAAACTGTTCCAGAACGCCAACGGAACAAATGGCGCCAGCGTGGTCATCGTCCCTGAAAATACCGGAAGAAAAACCTCTCCCGCGGCTATCTTTGCCGCTTTTTGGATCGGAATCTTTCCATTGGCAAAAATACGGTGCGTATTCTCGATCACGACAATAGCGTCGTCGACAACGATACCCAATGCCAGCAGGAAGGAGAATAATACGATCATATTAAGCGTAAAGCCTATTACCGGCATAAACAAAAACGCTATAAAACAGGATAAAGGCACCGACAAAGCCACGAAGATGGCGTTGGTTGTACCCATAAAAAACATGAGTATAAGCGTTACCAATATAAACCCGATAACAATGGTATTGATGAGGTCGTTCAAGGTCGAGCGGGTCTTGTCCGACTGATCGCCCGTGACCGTGATGTTCAGGCCTTTGGGAAAAATCGTTTGCTGTTTTTGTTTGATCAGGTCATGTATTTTATCCGATGCCACGATCAGGTTCTCACCCGTTCTTTTTATAATATTAAGCGTTATTACGTTTTTAAAGTTGGGGTTATTCGGGGTCTTCAATCTTGCATAACTTACCTGGTCCTGGAAACCATCTTTTACTTCGGCAATATCCCTTAAGTAAACCGCTTTTCCCTGCGGGTTACGGATCACCATAGCTGCTACCTCATCGGCGCTTTTAAAGTCTTCTTTAATATCGATGGTGCGTTGTACGCCGTCTATTTTTACCGCACCGGCGGATGATATGACGTTTTCACTGCCGATGGCCTGGTAAATGTCTGAATACGATATTTGCGCGGCCGCCATTTTGTTCATATCCACGTTGATCTGGATGTTAGGCGTAAGCGCTCCTACCTCGTCAACTTTGGATATTTCCTTCATTCCTTCAATATCATCCTTCAAATTATCCGCATACTCCTTCAGCTTTTTCAGGTCGTAATTCCCGGATAAGTTGATGTACAATATCGGCTGGTCGGCAACGTCAATATCGGTTATCGTCGATTGCTTTAAATTATTATCATTTTGAGGCAGGTCGGGCGCGGCTTTATCGACAGCCTCCTTAACGTCCTCCTTCGCGTTACGTATGTTTGCGTCGGCATTAAACTCCGCCGTAATTACTGAAACGTTCTGCTGCGTATTCGACGTAACCTTTTTTAACCCCTTCAGCGACTTAAGCTGTTTTTCGATCTGCCTGGTCACCAGCATTTCAATATTTTGCGGCGACTGACCATTGTAAAAAGTCCTTATGTATATCTTTTTTATGGTTATATCCGGGAAGTTCTCTTTTGGCAGGTTGTTATAGGATGCAAGTCCCAGCAAAACAATTAAGAATACGAGCACATAGATCGCCCGTTTATTATCGATGGCCCAACTTGAGGGTTTAAATTCTTTTTCCGCGTCTTTCATATTCAATCATTTTAGCGTGATCAATTAATCGATTGTAACACCCTTATTTTGTCGCCATCTTCCAGGTCGCTGGCGCCTTCGGTTATCAGTTTATCGCCGGGTTTTAAACCTTCGGTTATTTCCGTCTGGCCGCCGTAGGTAGCTCCTTCGGATACATTCACTTTCTTCGCATGGCCGTCATTGTTTACAAACACATAATCACCCGATTCTGATTTTTGTATAGCGTTCAAAGGCACAACAATTGCATTCTTTTTTGAATAGTCGGCTATCTTTAACACAGCGGTCATGTTCGGCTTAATGGATTTGCTGCCCGGCAACTGTATCTCGATGGCAAAGCTCCGTGTGGCAGCGTCTATTACTTTAGCAGCAAAGGTTACCTTAGCTGTAATGGTATCGTTAGCATCAGGAACTACAACTTTTACCATATCGCCTTGGTGAATGCTGGCTGCGTAGGATTCCGGCACATTGGCCTTCACCTTCAGCGACTCGGTGTTCACGATCCTGATCGAAGTAACACCGGGCGAAGCAGCCTGGCCCAGCTTAAGGTCCATCTGGTCGACGGTTCCGGTTATCGGCGCGACGATGCGGTAAAGCCCTGCCTGCTCTTTCAATGCAGCAAGCGATTTTTGCGCCGCCTGGTAAGTAGCCTGTGCCTGCAAAAACTGCACCTCGGTACCAATCTTCTGGTCCCATAAGCTTTTCTGGCGGTCAAAAAGGGTTTTATTCAGGTTCACCTGGGTCTCAGCCTGCGCTATCTGCTGCAGCAATACGCTGTTATCCAGTTGAACGAGTGTTTGCCCTTTGGCAACGTGGTCGCCCACTTTTACGTAGATCGATGTGATGGCGCCCGGAGCCTGTGGTGAAGCCAGCACGTTATCCTTGGCATCAATGCTGCCCTGCACGTCGACGAAATTGGTAAATGGCCCGGTTTTAACGGTCATTTCAGCTACGTCAATCGATTTCACCGAGTCCTGCGTACCCAGTTGCGCCTGTATTTTGGCGATTTTCGAGTTGATGTCGGCCTGCTGCTTTTTCAGGTCGGCCAGTTGCTTTTGCAACGCTTCTTTATTGTTGCTATTTGCGGCCGGCTTGCTGCATGCCGCCAGTAACAGTATGAGTGGTAGGTATAATAACTTTTTCATATCTTTTTATGCTGATGGTGTTGTTGTTTGTTTTATTGAATTCTTCCGTATGCTTTGTCGAGATCCACTTTACTGATCAAAGCGTTGTATAAAGCCTGTATATATTGATTATCCGCGCTTTCCAGGTCGGTTTGGGCCTGGGTGACCTCGATGCTTGAACCCACGCCCTGCTGGTACTTAATTTTCGATACCCGCAGTACTTCCTGGGCCAACTTCTGATTTTCCTTTTGGTTATCCAGCGATTTCAGACTATTGATATAGGTAATGTGCGAAGCGTTCGCCTGTAGCAGTATACCGTTTTTGATATTAGCTAAGTCGTTCTGCGATTTTAGCACTTCTATCTTAGATTCTCTTAATTGATTGATCCTCAATCCACTACTAAAAATGGGCACATTCAATGTTAACCCGACATAGCTGGACGGAAAATTGCTGGAGTACAAATTACCGAAGTTGTTGTTCTGATAGGATGAATTGTAATTAGCATTCAAAGAAAGAGTCGGATAAAAATGTGCCTTTTTATTTGCCACGTCCAATTCATTCAGCTTTTCCTGCGTTTCAAGCAGATTATACTCAATCCGGTTGTGGTAAAAGGTAGTGTCGCTATTGTTTTCCTGCGGGTCGGCCATTGAAACGTCTTCGAGTTTATCGGTCAAAACCAGTTCCGCGTCAACAGGCATTCCCATCTGAAATTTGAGCAGTTGGTAATTCAGAGCCAGCAGCCTTAGTGTATTTTCGCGCATTGTAACGAGGTTATTATACTGTACTTGTATGCGCTGCACATCTATCTTTTCAACAAAGCCCTGCTTGTTTTGAGCAGCAGTCTGGTCCACCTGTTGCTTAAGCTGCACAAGGTCGGCATCGAGTAGTTTAACCTGCTCATTGCTTACCAGTACCTGGTAATAGGCCTTGGTGACGTTGACATTTGCGTCGATCTTTGAGCGCGTATAATTGCGTTGCGAGAGTTCCTTGTAGGTTCTCGAAGCCTTCAGGCCAACAAGATAGCTGGCATCAAACAGAAGCTGACTTAAACTCAAGCCCAGGTTCGACTGGTATTTTACACCGAATTGAACGGGCACGAAAGTACCGGCCGGCTGACCGAAAAACTGGCCGGGAATAAGCGTAGTTGGTATTTTCAAATAATCCGTAAAATTTGCCGAGCCGCTAATTTGGGGCAACCCTGTTGCCGTGGTTTCTTTAACCTTGTATTCGGCGCTTTTTGTATCCAACTGCGCGTTCAGCACTGTGTCCTGGTGTGCATAGGCATAGTTTATGCAATCTTTTAACGAGTAATTGTAAACCTCCGCTTTGGGTTGTGCCGCCTGTTGGCCATAGCCGGCAATGACTGGGCCGACCAAAAGCAACATTATCAGTAATATGTTTTTCATAATATATATTGAGTTGTGGTTGTTCATCAGTACAAATATTCATTGAGCTTGTGACAGCCCTATGTCATTAGCGTTAATTAACTTCTTCGTGTATATTTTTATATTCATTCAACAGCTTGTATCCCTTCATGGTGCAAATCCCGTAGTTGAAATGTTCCATCAGTTCGCGCTGCACTTTCCAGGGGTTAAACTCGCTTAGCGGGTAAATCGCCGCGTTAAAACCGGCTTCCACCTGCATTACGCGCATCCGGGCTATTACTTTCACATCAATTTCAGGCCTGATATAGCCTTGTTTAATTCCCTTGATCAATAGTTCCTCGAGCGTGCGCACTATCACCCCCGACTTAAATTCCTGGAATACCTTCCACGCGTCGGGATGATATTTTTGCATGTCGTGAATGACGATGGGATTCGCCCTGGAAAATATCTCTTCCGAGCATTTCATCATGTTGATCATTTCCTCGATCACGTTTCCCGATTTGGCAAGTATTTCGGTCATTTCGTCCTCGTCGTCCTTCAACCGTTTGGTTACCAGCGCCAGCACAAGCTCATTCTTATCTTTGAAGAACTGGTATATGGTTTTTTTAGACATACCCAAATGTTTGGCGATGTCGTCCATGGTAACACTCTTGATTCCCGCTTGCAAAAAAAGCTCAAGACTGCCTTCTATAATTCTCTGTTCCTGACTCATTGACTTACGGAGTCAAAACTATGGAAACATTTTTTGAATAAAAAGTTTCCGAAACCAAATGACAATTCCAAGACAATCTTTCCGCTTCAAGACATTGCAGCCAACTGCTTACTTCAAACTGCAAACTGATTTCGTATTTTTGTCAAAAATCGCTCACAGAACATGATGCTCACCCCGCTCTCGGCTATTTCCCCTATCGACGGCCGCTACCGTAATACCACATCCAAACTGGCCGTTTATTTTTCAGAATTTGCGCTGATCAAATACCGGGTATTTGTCGAGATAGAATATTTTATCGCATTATGCGAACATCCCCTGCCTCAGCTTCGAGGTTTGGACTCCGGCCTATTTGAAAAGTTACGCGCCATTTATCAAAATTTCAGCGAAAAAGACGCGGAATTGGTCAAGGAAATAGAGAAGGTTACCAATCATGATGTAAAGGCTGTAGAGTATTTTATTAAAAAGGAATTCGACAAGCTGGGCTTGGAGCAGTACAAGGAATTTATCCACTTCGGTCTTACATCGCAGGATATAAACAACACCTCTGTACCATACAGCTTCAAATATGCTATCGAAAACACATACCTGCCGGCGATAGACGAACTGGTGGGCGTATTAAAAAGTTATGCACTGAAATGGCAAAAAATACCCATGCTTGCCCATACCCATGGTCAGCCGGCCTCTCCTACCCGCCTGGGCAAAGAAATCCAGGTTTTTGTCGAGCGGCTGGAAAACCAGTTAGCCTTGCTTAAACAGGTTCCTTACTCAGCCAAGTTCGGTGGGGCGACGGGTAATTTTAACGCACATCATATTGCTTATCCAGAGATTGACTGGAAAACTTTCGGTAACCATTTTGTGAACGATATTTTGGGTTTAAGCCGCTCGCAGTACACCACGCAGATCGAACATTACGACAACTTTGCCGCGCATTGCGATGCCCTGAAACGCATTAATAACATTATCATCGACCTTGACCGTGATATGTGGGCTTATGTGTCTATGAATTACTTTAAGCAAAAGATCAAACCCGGCGAAGTGGGTTCGTCCGCCATGCCGCACAAGGTAAACCCGATAGATTTTGAAAATTCCGAGGGTAACCTGGGCATCGCCAATGCTTTATTTGAGCATCTTTCGGCCAAACTGCCTATATCGCGCCTGCAGCGCGACCTGACCGACTCGACGGTATTACGTAACATCGGTGTACCGATGGCACACACACTCATTGCGATACGTTCGACTATTAAAGGCCTTGACAAATTACTGCTGAACGAATCGGTACTGACCGCGCACCTGGAAGCTAACTGGGCCGTGGTCGCCGAAGCTATACAAACTATCCTGCGGCGCGAGGGTTACCCAAACCCTTACGAGGCTTTAAAAGAACTGACACGCACCAACCAGGAGATCAACGCTGATACCATTAAAGCATTTGTCGAAACGCTCGCGGTCAGCGAATTAGTGAAGGAGGAGATCAGGCGCATAACGCCGTTAAATTATACGGGGATTTAAAAACCGATGAAAAACCCCCCGGGTCGGGCGTTACTTGCCTTCATCATACTTGGAATAAGCTTAAGTATATTTGTCTTTTCGTTAAGTCAAGATACTTTTTGCATCGAAAGTGGTTGTCGTGGCCAATGGGATGGTGCCTTTATATTTCTTTTTGGAGGATTACTTTCATTTGCCTCACCAGCAGGATTGTCATGGCTTGCTAATCCTTTTATAATAGCGTCCTGGTTGACAATTAAGAAAAATAATAAAGCCTCATTAGTTTTAAGTTTATTGGCTTTATTGTTCTCGATCTCTTTTTTGTTTTTCAAAAAAGTTGCCGATGATGAAAGTGGTGACCTTAGACAAATCACAACATATCAATCGGGCTACTGGTTATGGTTATCAAGCATAGCGATTATGGCTGTTGGAAATTTATTCTTATTCATTAAATTCCGGAAACAGGGCCTCGCGTAGGTCATACATCAGTAAAAACTGTCTTATCAATGATTTTAAATCAAAAACCTGTATAAATTTGTTCTCGTATTAAGATTTAGAGCAAGATGAATATCAACGTATATACCGAATCGACGCCGAACCCGGCAACCATGAAGTTCATTGTAAACAAGTTGCTTATCAATGGCAGCGTCGATTATCCTACCAAGGCGAGCGCCGAAAACTCCCCTTTCGCCAAAGAGTTATATAAATTTTCGTTTGTAAACGGTGTGTTTTTTGCCAGCAACTTTGTTACCGTAACCAAAACCGAAGGTACCGAATGGGACGATATCGAAGCCATACTAAAGGAGTTTGTAAAAGGCGCCGTTGAAGCGGAACTAAAGGTTAAGCTGGAAGAACATGCGCCCGTAACATTTGAAGGGACCGATGCCGAGATCAAGATCCAGCAAATATTGGAAGACTACGTTAAGCCGGCTGTTGAACAGGATGGCGGGGCTATTCACTATAAATCGTTCCAGGATGGCGTAGTGACCGTGGAATTGCGCGGCTCGTGCAGCGGTTGCCCCTCCTCTACCGTAACCCTCAAAGCTGGTATCGAAAACTTACTGAAACGTATGGTGCCGGAAGTTACCGAAGTGGTATCGGAAGCCATGTAGTTCTTATGATTACACCGATTATAGTGTGATTCCACGGATTTATTGTGATTACACTGATTGCTTCTGGTTACAGAATTTATCGGTGTAATCGGCTTCTAAATCTCTGTAATCTCTCTCTAAAAATATTTGTTTATTATTCCCAGCATTTCGCCGGTGATCCGCCCGTTGGTGGCCAGTAATTCGCGCGAATTCAGCACTTCGTTCCCGCCCTTAAAATTAACCACTTCGCCCCCGGCCTGGCGAACAATGACAACGCCCGCCGCCACATCCCAGGGATTCAGGTTATACTCGTAAAAAGACTCGAAACGCCCGCAGGCGGTATAAACCAGGTCGACTGCAGCCGAGCCCAGCCTGCGTAAACCATGACAGCTGCGCATCAATTCGGTAAACAGTTCAATATACGCAGCCTGTTTTTCGAAGTTATAGTAAGGAAAACCGGTAGCCACGAGGCTCCTTTTTACTTCCGCGGCATCGCTGACGCGTATTTCGCGGCCGTTCAGGTACGCCGGAGCATCCTTGCAAGCGTAAAAACACTCGTCCAGGTTAATTTCATAGACTACGCCCATTACCAGTTCGTCGTTTTCCTGCAGGGCTATGCTTACCGAATACGTAGGAACGCCGTGTATAAAGTTAGTCGTGCCATCCAGTGGGTCGACAATCCAGTTATAACGTTCGCCTGTTTTGCTGGCGGTCTTTTCTTCGGTGACAAAGCCGGCTTCGGGGAGTATTTTTTCAAGGCCGGACACGATCAATTTCTCGGCGCCCTTATCGACATAAGAAACCATGTCGTTCAACCCTTTGTATTCGATCTTATCCGGTGAAAAGCCTTTCCGTTCGTTACTGATAAAATTGCCTGCTTGCTTTGCTATATCGATTACCTGTGCCGTTAAATTTTCAAGATACATGATCGCGCAAAGATAGGCTGAATGAAAATAATTTATGGATAAAGAAACTGGCAAAAAACAAGCTTAAAGCAGCCAATGGCCTGGCTACCGGCGGATACATACCCAGGTAACGTATTAATATGTCGACAATTGCCAGGTTTGCAAAAAAACCAATAACAGCTACCAGTACAAATCGAAAAAATTGTTTTGAGGGACGTGACTTGGATTCGCTAAACACCATGTACCTGGTGATCAGGAAATTAACCACAACACCCAGGAAAAAAGATACTGCCAGCGACACCGTCGAATTTCGCAGCGTGACGGACATGAGCTGGTAGGTACGTTCGGTCAATAAATTGTGATAAAGCAGGTAAAACACCGAAATATCTACCAGGAACCCTATTCCAGCCGAGAAAATGAATCGCACAACCTGGTTCTGCGCCAGTTTAGCTGCAAGAACCTTATTAACCATTCGTAACTGTCTTCAAGTTTTTGGATGACCTTAAAATAGATAGTATCAGAATTAGGCCGCCGGTCACCATCAGGATGGATATCAGTTCGGCCTGTGTAAAATGTACTCCCGCTAAACGGTATTTTGTGTTAACTCTTATCAATTCGATAAAAAATCTTTCTACGCCCGCCATTATCATGTATACCCCGAACAATACGCCGGGTATCTTAATGCGGTGCCTCATCTGCCACAAAACAAAAAACAGCAGGATGCATACCACCGATTCGTAAAACGAGGTCGGGTATACCGGTATGGGTAACTCGTAGCAATAGCAATGTGTTTTATTGATGCAATAATTGGTTAGCTGGCAACCGGGAATCTGCTCGCCCATCATGTTAATGTTGTGCGGAAATTTAAAGCCCCACATCCAGTCGGGCATCCACGAAAGCCAATGCGGCTTGGGATTGGTATTATAAATGCCCCAGTCGCCGTCGCCCGCCATCTGGCAGCCAATTCGGCCGATCCCATACGACAACATCATACCAGGTGCACCAATATCCAGCATGTTGCGTATACTAATACCGTGCTTATGCGCCACATACAATACCGCGGCGCCCCCGCATATCAAACCGCCGTAAAACGTCAAGCCTTCAAAACCAATCAGCATTCCGACCGGGTCTTTTAAAAAATCGTCCCAGTTTTCCAGCGCGTTGAATACCTTCGCTCCAGCAAAACCGAAGATCGCCGCCCACAACAGTATACTACCCATCAGTTCATGCGGGTGTACCGTAACCTGGCTGGTTTGAGGTTGAGGTAACTGTTGCTTCTTCTTTTCGGCATACGCCCAATAGGCAAAGATGGCCGCTCCGATAATACCGCCGATCCAGTTGCCCCTTGATGATAATATAAACGCCTGCGTATCGGCCAGCAATTCGTGGTAGTTCAATACCATGTCGAGCAGCTTATAGCCCAGGATAAAGCCGAACAAGCCATTTAACGCCAGTTCTTCAATGGAAGCTGGTTTTCCGACGGTAACGGTTTTCTGAAAGGGATGAATGCAGCCCAGTTTCTCTTTCCGTTTAAATTCCTGCACGAAAGCCCAGTAAGCCCCTATAAATGCCAAAGCGACAAAAAAACCGAAAGTTTGTATCGGAAGCGGGATATTCCAGCCGGTAAGGTATTGTATAAGTGAGCTGACGGTAGGAAACATGGATAATTAGCTGATTTGGGACGAATATAGGTTTAATGTACTAATATTTCTTCAGCCTCTGTTATTTCGACATCTCCATTGGGTGAAATATTTGTTAAATAAACCCTTTTCAATTCGTTTACCAGCACCGGGTCGTATTTGGCTCTAACCTTTACATAATTGCGGGTAAAGCCGTGCATGTAACCGTCTTTAATGTCGCCTTCAAAAAGCACCTCATCGGTTTTGTTAAGCTGCGACCCATAAAATACCCGGCGTTTTTTATCTGATAAGATATGGAGCATTTTACTTCTGTCAGCACGGGTTGAACCGGGCACCGGGTTCGGCATTTCGGCAGCAGGCGTATTTTCTCTTTCAGAATAAGTAAATACGTGCAGGTAGGAAATATCCAAGCCGTTCAGGAAATTATAGGTATCGATAAAATCTTCGCGCGTTTCGCCGGGAAAACCAACGATCACATCCACCCCGATACAGCAACCCGGCATCAATTCTTTGATCGTGGCGACACGTTCGGCATATAACTCACGTTTATAACGCCTGCGCATCAAGCCCAATATCTTATTCGAACCTGACTGTAGCGGGATATGGAAATGAGGAACAAAACGTTTGGATTGCGATACGAATTCGATAATATCGTCCGAGAGCAGGTTGGGCTCGATAGAAGATATCCTGATCCGGTCGATGCCTTCCACTTCGTCCAAAGCTTTTACCAGGTCGAAGA
>JAFDZK010000099.1 GCA_018267005.1 Bacteroidota bacterium | reverse complement strand
TAGCTGTCCTTTTCTTTCTTTACTGCGTCCAGGTAATTCTGCAGGTCCTTCAACTCATGTTTCAGGTGGTCGATATGCGCATCGCCTTCAGGTAAAGAGGCGATCTTCTTTTTCAGTTCGTCGATCTTTTGCGGTAATTGAGTTGATCTTTTCTCCAATGCCTCCAAATGTTTGGGATACAGGTGGATATTATATTGCCCGAAAAACTCCAGCGGGTTATCCTGGAAATTGGATAACCAGGGATCTTCATCGCCTTCAAACCCCGTATCGATAGCAACCTCGTTCTGGTAGCATTTCCACGAAATGCCCAGCTTTTCTAATCTCTCCGGGAAAGTGGTCCATTTGAGCGTGCCATAGTCCATGTCGTCGTTCCATACGTTCGCACGCGAGTTCTCATGCTGCTCTTCGCGCACGGTCCCTGTCCAGAAGTAGAGCCTGTTGGGATTGGTGCCTGTTAGCGACGAGCAAAAATTTTGGTCGCAAACAGTAAAGGCATCGGCGAGGGCGTAATAAAACGGGATATCCTCACGCGTATGGTAACCGAGCGTTAGAGGCATGTGACTGTACTCAGGTATGCTGTTCTTTTTTTCCTGTAGCCATTGGTCGAATTTACCGTCATTCCTGGCATTCACCTGGTTGGCCCAGGAGTGAGGTAGCGAGCTCATCCACGTAGCTTTTGTATTCTTAATGTCGAGATGGAAGGGCGCGTAGGTTTCGCCTGCAGCATTCGATTGCAGCCAAACGATGTTGCCATTGGGCAGATCGATGGCCCGCGGATCGTTATACCCCCTTACGCCCTGTAAAGTGCCGTAGCAGTGATCGAATGAGCGGTTTTCCTGCATCAGTATCACGATGTGTTCGGCGTCCATATAAGTACTGCCTTCGGCTGCGTTAATGGCCAATGCTTTTTGGATCGAGGCGGGAATAACGTTGGAAAGCCCAACCGTGCCGGCAAGCAAAGCTGCTTTTTTCAGGAAATCTCTTCTTGAGTCGCTCATTTCGGTTATACGTGTTACGTTGTACGTTTTTAGTTTTTATATTCTTATGGTCCATACGTATAACGTACAACGTCAAACGTATAACCCAATCACCGGGCTGCAATAAACTCCTCGCACAGGCCAAACGACAAGGTCATCCCGTTGCCGCCGAGCCCGTTGATAATCGTTATGCCTTCTTCCGGTTCCAGTATAAGTTCGGTACGGCCGTCCATCATTTTTGGATAAATGCCATGCCACGATTGCAACAACTGCCAATCCTTAAAAATGGCAAAAGTTTGCAGGTAATCCGTTATCATCCGGTTGATAAATTCTTTATCGAACGGATCGTGCACCAGCCCGTATTCGTGCGAGTCGCCGATGGTGAGCTCGCCTGCACCATTCTGCGATACCATCACATGGATGCCCCAACGCAGGTATTCAGCAAATTGTTCCTCGTATCTTTGGCGTAGTTGCGGCAGGGATGCAGCCGCCTTGAAACCGGGATAGTGGATCATCGATAATCCTCCGCACAGGGACGGACCTATACGCCAGCCGCCCGGTTGGGCCACCAGCCGCATCATCTGTAATTTGCATTTGGTGATCTGCGTCTCAAGGAAGATCTCAGGGTACAGCGTTTCAAAATCGGCGCCGCTGCAAACAAATATTTCGTCGGCTTCCCACTGCCTCGAACCTGAAAAGACCTTCGGATACGCAATTTTGCTGATCGCTGTGTTCCAATGAAACCGCACGTCATATTTGTCAGCCAGGTATTTTGCCACCTGCCCGACGGCTACCCGCGATTCCACGATCATTTCTTCACCGCTCCACAAAGCGCCTTTTAAACCACCCGGGTTAACTGCCGCCGATCTTTCCAGGGCTTTCGCCGGGTTCAGCAAAGCGCAGTCCCGGTAGCGTTCGTTTACCTCAACATATTCTTTTACGGCCTGCAATTCATCATCATGGTAAGCTAAGTGCAGCGAGCCGACCTCGTTGTGCCAGATGCGCGCTTCGGTACAAACTTCTTTCCAGATGCTGCGAGAGAGCATGGCGCGCTCGAACAGCGGACCTGTTTCCTGCCCGATGGGCCATATCATACCAAAGTTGCGGATAGACGCTCCGACAGCCTGTTCGTTTCGTTCGAAGACAGTTACCTTGTAGCCCCTTATCGCTAAGGCACGCGCAGTGGCAAGCCCTACAATACCAGCCCCGATCACAATGGCCGAAGAATGTTTCATACGGGTAATATATTGAATTGATGTTCGGTCGGTTCAATATCTTTTTTGCGGGCGCTGCGCAGGAAATAAATCAATGACAGCGTCGCACAAATACCGCCGACTACCGCTACTACCAGTACACTGTTTTTGAAAAAGTCGCCCCAGCTAATCGCCGGCTGCCCCAGCTCTTTTACCAGCAGTACGCTTACACTGCCCAGGTAACCCATCGAGTCGGCTACATAGATCAGGAAGCCCACGTTACCCTTATAGTGAAATGACGCAAGCAGGCGTTCAAAGAAAACCGCGTTGTACGGCACATAGCCCATATAAAGCCCCAGTCCGGCTAAAGTCATCCAAACCATCGGGCCGATCAGTCCGAAGGCAAATAATATTGTGCCTATACCTATGAGTATGCAGCCGCCGATGATCACCAGGTGTATCAGGCTGAAGGCGCGTAGATTTTGCCTGACGAGGATGAGCAGACTCATGGCGATAAGCACCGCCACGGAAATAATGGAGTCGATCTTAGTGTAGATCGTATTGTCCTTAATGCCCAAACTGTTCCATATCTCCACCTCGAAATTGTCCCTTACATCGCGCATGATGGTGAGCAACACGTAAATGATCAGTGTTAAGATGATGCCGGGCAAAAAACGATGCAAAAAACGCTTACGCTCATCCGCGTTCATAGGCAAACGTTTCGTGCGCAGCTTCATATCTTCGGCCGTAGGCGGAGGCATTAGTTCAAGCACGAATACGAACAGAACCAAGGGTATAACGAATAAAGCACCGGTTATAAAAGGCATGTTGAACTCATTCACATGAAACGAGCTCATCAGTATTCGTGCAATTGTTTTTACAAAACCCGAAGCAAAAATGAGGCTGATGGATAGCACAGCAGCCATAAATTCGGTCGATTTACGGCCCTCTAAATAACCAAAAACCAGTCCCCATATTAATCCTAAGGGGAAGCCGTTGATAAACAGGAAGACGATGTTGTAAGGTGCGGGAATAATTGCGAAAAGCAGCAAGGCGGCCCAGGCGATGCCTATGAGCAGAAGGATATTTTTTGCGCGCTGGTTGGGTTTAAGCTCCGATATGAATTTGATCCCGTAAAACTTGCTCATGGTATAACCGATGATCTGCGCGATAACCAGCCATACCTTATAGTCTATATGAAAATATTGCAGGCCGGCAAATGTGCCCGCGGCAAAGGCCTTACGGAAAGCATACATGCTGGTGTAAGCGCCAAAGGAGGAGACGGCTGCCAATACCGACAACACGCCATATGGCCACCTGGCTACTTTTGCCCGCAATTTTTCCATATTCTTCCTTCTTAAAAGCGTCCGTTCGCTTTCCAATTTTTGTTGAGCAATGCTAAACTTAGTTTATTAATGTCAAACAAATTTACTGTTAAGGTTTGATTAAGGATTGTCCTAATATTGAATGTTGTAAAGTTGTAATGTTAGCGCCCGCTAACTTTTTAACCTTTCAACCTTACAAGGTTTTAATTAACTATTCCTTCTTTTCCTCAAAAAAGTAGATGACCAGCATTACGGTCTTTTTATCGCTCGTGTTCACAGGAGTATGCGGAATTCGGCCGTCGAATAAGATCGAATCGCCTTCGCCGAGCGCTATGCGTTCCTCGTTAAATTGATATTCCACATCACCTGTTATTACATATTTATATTCAAATGCGTCAGTCTCGACCAGCGGCCTGGACGAATTCGGCTCTAATTCGAGAAGCACGATGTCTACGGTCGAGTGTTCCATTGAACGGGTAAATATGCGCTGATAGTGAAATCCGATGGCATGCTCCTTTTCAAAGCATTCATACTCATGCTTTCGTTTTACAAGGACGGGAGAAAGCCTGTTTTTTGAACGGATATCTTTAAAGAATTCGTTCAGGTCGATATTCAGCGCTTTGACAATATCGATGAGTACAATAAGAGAGGGAATGGTGCGGCTGTTTTCGATCTGCGAAATGAGGCCCTTGCTCACGTTGGCGAGGCTGGCAAGCTCCTGCACGGTTATATTTTTTTCGCGGCGGCGTTCTTTTATGCGGTTACTGATCTGTATCAGTATATCATCTTCCATAGGAGCGGAATAAATTATAAATTAATTGAGTTAACGAAGGTTGTATTGCGATAGTGCCTGCAAATTAAAACTTAATCTGATCGTAATAGCAAATTAATTTAATACCTGGCAATGCCGTCAGCAAAATATTTTCGTCTGCTAAGCAGCATTTCCTGATATTTGGTCAATACATCATATTGAATTAATAATTTCCTAATATCAGTTTGTTTCATTTGTCCAAAACCTGATATGACCAAGTCTGTATTTAACCCGGAATCCATTATTGGTGAAGTATTTGCGCTTTACGAACTGCATGGGGATGAGGACTACATCGGTGAGCCCGTTTCACAACTGGAGCACATGTCCCAGGCGGCGGCCCTTGCCGAAGCCGAGGGATTCGAGGACGAGGTAATATTAGCGGCCTTTTTTCACGATATAGGCCATTTGTGCGCCGGCGGGGAAGATGAAGATATGGACGGCTTTGGCAAAGTGGATCATGAAAAGCTTGGCGCCGATTATCTCCGTGAAAAAGGATTTTCAGAAAGGCTGGCCTCACTCGTACAAAGCCATGTCGTGGCTAAAAGATACTTGACTTATAAGTATCCTGAATATTATGACAAGCTTTCTGATGCAAGCAAAGCCACATTGGAATTCCAGGGTGGCAGGATGAATGAACAGGAGGCCTCGGATTTTGAACAAAACCCGGATGCGGATTTATTTGTCCGCCTCAGGCATTGGGACGACGAGGCAAAACAAGTTAACAAACCTGTTGACAATATCGCCCATATAAAGCTGCTGGCCATAAGCCATCTCTACAAGAATAATTAAGAACTCACATTTAGTGAGTGTTAACGAATTGTGTTGATTTTGTATCGTTCCTATTACAAAATCTGTGGCCTCTTAACTTTTACACTACACAGGCTTAAGCGTTCCTTAATGTAAACTTAGTTTACTTATAATAAACTAAGTTTAGTATTGCTGTAACAAATCATCCTTCGCACTCTTAATTAATTTAAGCAGATGACACAGCTTTACATTCACTTAAGGACATTGATAACCATAGCGTTATTGTGCCTGGCCCCGGTACTTTCATTTGGGCAAATCAAGATCGGTGGTACCGTTACCGACGAAAACAGACAGCCTTTACCCGGCGTCAGTGTATTATTAAAAGGTACCAATCGCGGTACTGTTACGGACATTAACGGCCGGTTCCTGTTCACGGTAGAGAAAGGCCAGGTACTTACCTTCCGTTACTTGGGTTACGTAACACAGGACATCACGATCGGCGATCAGACTACCTACAATGTTTTACTGGCGGCCGACAACAAATCGCTCAACGAAGTGGTGGTAACCGCTTTGGGCGTAAAAAAGGAGACCCGTAGAATAGGTTACTCCACGCAAACGGTAGCGGGCGATCAATTGACCACAGCCAGGGACCCCAACCCCATCAACGGACTGATCGGTAAGGTGGCAGGCTTGTCGGTAGGAGCTACTTCGGAAATCCTGGGAACACCGAATGTAACCATTCGCGGCAACACAGTCTCGTTGTATGTAGTGGATGGTCTGCCGATCAACTCGGATACTTTTGACCTAAGCCCCGATGACATCGACAGCTATACCGTATTAAAAGGCCCGGCCGCTGCGGCTCTTTATGGTAACCGTGCCGCTAACGGCGCTATCCTGATCACAACCAAAAAGGGTAAAGCCAATAAAAAGGGCTTAACCGTGGATTTCAACAGCAGTACGGTTATGAACAAAGGTTTTGTAGCCTTCCCAAAGGTCCAACACTCGTTTGGGCCCGGCGAAAACACCTTTTATGAGTTTGTCGACGGCAAAGGCGGTGCGCCGGGTGGCGTAGATAGCGACTATGACATCTGGGGGCCTTATTTCAACGGGCAGTTGATACCGCAGTACGACAGCCCGGTCGTAAACGGAGTTCGCCAGGGTACGCCCTGGACGGCACGCGGCGCCAACAACCTGGCGAATTTTCTGAGAACGGGTTTTCAAACCAACAATGATATTGCCATTACTTCCAATGGCGATAATTATACCACGCGCTTCTCAGTGTCGCAGCAACACCAGGACAGTTATATCCCATTCCAGTACCTGGATATAGCCAATGCCAACTTCTACGCGTCATTTAACCCAACGCCCCGCCTGAAATTTGAAGGTAGTGTTAATTTTAACCGCCAGAGCACCGACGACTTTCCGGATGTACAATACGGCCCTAACAGTATTATTTACAACATGGCTATCTGGACGGGTGCCGACTGGAGCGTGAACGCCCCTGACATTAAAGCTATATGGCAGCCCGGGAAAGTAGGTGTTGCATCGGAGTTCGAGGAATACACCCGTTATCATAACCCATGGTTCCTGACCGAGATCTGGACTCGCGGGCATCATAAAGATGATACCTATGGTTATTTAGCAGGCAACTTTAAGATCGACAACCATTTGAATGTCGACCTGAAATCACAAATAGATACCTACAGTTTGCTGCAGACAGAGGACATGCCGTACTCGGCACACCCTTATGGTCGTGAAGGCAACCAGGGCGATTATCGCGAAGATAACCGCAACCTGTTCGAGAACAATACGGAACTAAAGCTGAATTTTGATTATACCATCAGCCATTTTATCAATGCTTCGGGCCTCATCGGCGGCAACCTGAGAAGCTTTATGTACCATTCGACCTGGATATCGACAGATTATCTGAATGTGCCGGGTGTGTATTCATTCAGCAACTCGAAAAACCCGCTGCAATCCGACAGCTTTGATTCGCAGTTAAGAACGCTAAGCGGTTATTATTCGGTCGACTTTTCGTTTGGTCACTATGCTACTTTGTCGAGCACCGGCCGCGTCGATAAATCATCGGCGTTCCAGAATGTAACTACGTATTATTACCCAAGTGTTTCAGCAGCTACGGTGCTTTCCGATTATATCAAAATACCTGATGCTATATCCTTTTTGAAGTTACGGGCATCGTTTTCCGATGTTCGTTCGGACGACACGAGTCCGACTATAGGTCCGGCGCCATACAATACGATCACAGCATTTGGCGGCCAGACGCTCAGTAGCAGTCCTGGTACCAATCCCTTGTTCCTGAATCCGCTCGGTTACGGTTCAGTATATACCACACCCTACAATGGCCCTGCTTATTCGCTTAACTCATTCTATTCCATCGGCAAGCCCTATAACAGCCAGGCCGCGGGTTATGCGTCGAATTATTTATATGAATTAGGTATCAAAACCTCAACCCGTTTAAACTACGAAGAAGGTTTCGACATCAAATTCCTGAAAAACAGGTTAGGCTTGTCGGGCACCGCATTCCAGTACATCGACGGCCCGCAGATATTGTCGAATCCAATTTCGACGGCGACAGGCTATACTACCGAATTCTTGAACGCCTTAAAGACCGAAAAAACAGGCTACGAAGTTTCGCTAAGCGGCACACCTGTTAAGGATGCGGGTGGCTTAACATGGGACGTATTGGTTAACTGGGCCACCTATAAAGAAGTTTATAAAGAACTGCCCCCGGGACAGGGCGTGTATAACACATTCTTTCACAACGGCGACCGGGTAGATAAGTTTTATGGCTCAGCCTTTGTGAGGACGCCTGACGGGCAGATCATAAATGGTTCGAACGGCGAGCCGCTGGTTAACCCGGTGCCTCAATACCTCGGTCACCTCGATCCGGATTGGACCTGGAGCATTTACAACCATGTTAGTTACAAAAGTTTCAGCCTCGGCTTTCAGTTTGACGGTTCGGTAGGCGGTGTTACCCGCGACTACGTGTTTAATAAAACGATGCGTGGAGGCGCAAACGCACTTACCGCGGAAGGCGCCCTTGGCGCTGCCCGCTACCAGGACTGGCTGCATTACCCGGCGAATAACCAGCAACCCGACCCGAATTATAAAGGCAGCTACATAGGCCAGGGTGTGCAGATATCCAACGGTGTGGCGCCAAACTTCGATTCGGCAACCGGCGCTGTGCTGAACTACAGCCAGCTGCAATATGCGGCGAACAAAACACCCGCCCTGGTGCAGGAGTATGTTAGCGAGTATTACAATGTCGATCAAGCCTTCCTGATGAGTAAAACCTATGCCAAACTGCGCGAAGTAACGCTGAGCTATGATATTCCGAAGGATTGGCTGCGCAAGTCCTTCATCACCAAGGCATCTGTAACGGTATACGGTCGTAACCTGCTGTACTTCTATAAAGACCCCAGGTTTAAAGACGTCGATCTTGACCAATACGCAAACACGCGCACAACGCTGACCGGTTTGCAATCACCATCGGTACGCAGTTATGGTCTAAACCTCAAACTTTCATTCTAATTCAAAATTGGAAATATGATCATGAAAAAGATATTCAAATTTTATGTGCTGCCGGCGCTGTTGGTGCTGTCAGCGAGCAGTTGCCAAAAAAGTTTTGAGGACCTTACTCAAAACAACAACGTGCCTACCAGCGTGCCGGCTTCGCTGCTGCTCAACGGCGTGTTGAACAATATGGTCGACTTCCCCGACGGGCAGGACGAGATATGGTGCCAGTATTATATCTACAACTATAACTATTACGGTAACAACCAGTACAATTTCGGTTCGGGCGATAATTATTATTCCACATTGAAAAATGTTTTGGCTATGGAGCAGCAAGCCCAGGCAGCCGGAGCGCCTGCCGTAAACCCCTATAGTGCGCTGGGCAAATTCTTCAGGGCTTATTTCTTTAGTAAGATGAGCCTGGAGGAAGGCGATATTCCCATGACGCAGGCTTTGCAGGGTCTGAAGGACCTTACGCCTAAGTACGACACACAGAAAGCCGTAATGACCCAGTGCCTTGCCTGGCTGGAAAGCGCTAATAGCGATATGGCTTCGCTCATTTCCTCGGGGAACACCTCATTCAGCGGCGACATATTCCTTAATAATAACCTGGTGGCATGGCAAAAGGTAGTGAACGCATTTCACATCAGGCTGCTGCTGGAGTTGAGCAAAAAGGCCGTGACCGACCCGGATATGAATATTCCGTCACAGTTTGCAGCTATCATAGGCGATCCGGCCAAATATCCGCTGATGACAAGTTCGGCTGATAACCTGCAATACAACTTTGTGGTGCCGAGTAACTTCTACCCGATGAACCCTAATAACTTTGGCCAAAACGGTTCGAGGCAGAACTCTTCTCAAACGTATATCAAGCTGCTCACCACATTCCAGGATCCGAGAGTATATGTCGTAGCCGAACCCGCGCGCCACTATGTCGATGACCTGCATCAAAGCCCGACGGCCTTCAGCTCGTTTGTTGGCGCTGACCCGGGCGAGGACTTAGGCCTGATGTATGCCGATGCTGGTTTGCAATTTTTTTCGTTCATTAACCGTCACCACTATTATTCGACGTATACAGGTGAGCCGAGTATCCAGATAGGATACCCTGAACAGGAGTTTGAGATAGCCGAAGGGATCAACAGGGGCTGGGCCACCGGGAACGCTGAAACGCATTACGTCAATGGGATACAGGCCTCGTGGGCTTATTACAGCATCCCAGCCACGGGTTCGTTTACGGCATTCTTCTATCGGCCCGGTTCAACGGACGTAACTAACCTCGGTAATTACGATACTTATCCTATTAACACCGACTGGGCCACTTATTATGCTCAGCCTGCTATTAAATATGCTGGCGGCGCAACCGGTCTTACCCAGATATTGCAGCAGAAATACCTGGCGCTGTTCCGCCATTCCGGTTTGGAATCATATTTCACGTATCGCCGTACCGGTGTACCAAACTTCACGACCGGACCGGGCACCGGCAACGGCCAGCGTATAGCCATGCGCTTTCAGTATCCTGCAAGCGAGCGTACGGCCAATACCGCCAATTATAACGCAGCGTTGCAAAGCCAGTATAGCGGGAACGACGATATCAACGGCATTATGTGGATACTTAAATAGCACGGGTATTAGTTACCAACAAACCATAAATTACCAACATCCATTTAAATTAAATTTCAGTAAAGGTGGGCTTAACCTCCCGCCTTTACTTTTGATACGAAGGTTATCAATCTTATGAAAAAGCTTACCCTGTTATTGCTGTTTGCTGTTAGTCTTCAACCCACTTTCGCGCAGGATCACAAAACTCAAAACGTCATTATCGTCACGCTTGATGGTTTCCGCTGGCAGGAATTGTATCGTGGCGCCGACTCAGCGCTGCTTAATTCAAAATACACCGGCAGCCAGAATGAAATGAAGAAGAAATATTGGGCCGAGACTCCCGAAGACCGCCGTAAACTGTTACTGCCTTTCTTTTGGTCGACCATAGCGTCGCAGGGGCAGTTATATGGCGACCGTGACATGGGGAATTACGATCAGGTGGCCAATAAATACAAGTTTTCCTACCCGGGTTATAACGAAATATTTACCGGCTTTCCCGACGACAGGATGAATACCAATAACCCGGTATTGAATCCGAATACCAACGTGCTGGAATACCTGAATAAGCAAAAAGGCTTTGAGAATAGAGTCGCGGTTTTTTCCTCATGGGAAGTATTTCCGGCAATTTTCAACGTACAGCGTTCGGGCATAATGGTCAACGCCGGGTATGCAGGATTCAATGATGCAAAGGCTGACGCACAACTAAAATTGCTGAACGGTATTCAAAACCAGGCGCCGCACTACCTTGGAGACACGCGTATCGACTTTGTAACCTACGAATTGGGTAAGGAATATTTAAAGGAATACAAACCCCGGGTGCTTTATCTTGCATTTGATGAAACAGATGATATGGCGCATGAGGGTAATTATAAAATGTACCTGGAGCAGGCGCATATGGAGGACTCGTATTTACAGGAGTTGTGGCAATACCTGCAGTCCGATACATTCTATAAAGATAAGACCACATTAATCGTTACATGCGATCATGGCAGGGGAGACACTTCGATCGATGCCTGGCGCAGTCACGGCTCGATGATAAAAAATTCCGAACAAACCTGGTTTGCAGTGATTGGTCCGGATACGCCGGATAGCGGGGTTATAAGAACCCCAACGACCACTTACCACAAGCAACTTGCCCAAAGCGTGGCCGAACTGTTAGGCTTTGATTTCAAAAAGAATGCCGGCCATAAAGTGGGTGATGCAGTATCGACGATAATGAAAAGTAATAGCGGCCTCGGCAAATGAAGAGACTGAAAGGATTATTGGTTTTTTTTATTGCCTGTTTTGTGCAATCAGTTGTAATTGCACAGCCCAACCAGGTGCCCAAACCCCGGCATAGCTTTATAGTTATTGCCCATCGTGGGGACCACGTGATCTATCCTGAAAATACCATAGAGGCATACGCGGAGGCTATTAAAAACGAAGCCGATTATATTGAAATAGATCTGCGCACGACTAACGACGGCAAACTCGTCAGCATGCACGATGCAACGGTCGACCGTATGACGGACGGTAAGGGGGCGGTTAAGGATATGAGCCTCGACCAGGTTGAGCAGCTTAAGGTCAGGAGCAGGGACACCGCAGATAAAAAGGTTTATAGGGTGCCCACATTTGAGCAAATACTGAGCTTATGTAAGGATAAGATATACATCTATATCGACTTTAAACAAGCTGATGCAGCCGTAAGTTACACTATGTTAAAAAAGTACGGCATGGAAAAACAAGTGCTGGTCTACATTAATAATCCCCGCCAGTTTACTGATTGGAGGAGCGTGGCACCCGGCATGCCGCTAATGGTGAGCATGCCCGGGAATGTAAAAGATGTAGATGCGATGAAAGCATTTATAAACAAGGTCAAGCCCGACTTGCTGGACGGCGGCTGGAAGGAATATACCGCCGAAATGGTGGCGGCAGCCAAGGCTATGAGTATCCCGGTTTGGCCGGATATTCAAAGCAGTGGTGAAGGCCCGCGTGACTGGGAACCTGCCCTCGCCACAGGTTTTACAGGTCTGCAAACCGATCACCCGGCTGCGATCATCGGGTTTCTAAAGCAAAACGGATTACGGAAATGAGCCCGGTTTAAAAAAGTGAGCAAATAATTGTTATTCCCTCCAAGAATTGCTCATTTTGCAGGACGGAAAAAATCACGTCCTGCTAATGAAAAAATTAACAGAGGAAAATGCAGCCCGCTATACCCTCGTATTGATCCTCCTGACATTTATCGTGCGTCTTTTTATTGCAGCATATACCGGCCTGGGCATCGGCGAGGCCTATTATTTCCGGGGCGCCGTTAAGCTGGAATGGAGCTATTTCGACCAGCCGCCGTTGTTTTTCTGGCTCAGCGGTTTAAGTATAAAAGTATTCGGATTAACCAACCTCGGGCTTCGCTTCCCCGCTGTGGTGTTGTTTGCAGGAACAAGCTGGCTGCTTTTCGCTATAACACGGAAATTATTTAACGCAAGATCGGGATTCTGGGCAGTAGTTGTAATGAACCTGAGCGCAGTATATACCGTAGCAATAGCCTGCTGGTTCCAGCCGGATGCTCCGCTGATATTCTTTTGGCTTGCCAGCACATATTTTATCGTTCAGATCATGTTTGGATCTGAAACGGGTGATTTGAAAACGCTCAGGAACAGCAGGCGCACCTGGCTGTTATGGACCATGACAGGAGTTTGCCTGGGGTTGGCGACCTTGAGCAAATACCATGTACTTTTCATTTTTATCGGCGTTTTTCTGTTCATATCGACAAACAAAGACCAACGCCATTGGCTTTGGCACCCGGGGCCTTACCTGGCCGTATTGATCACCATCATTTTTGCGTTCCCGGTTCTTTGGTGGAATTATAATAATCATTGGGTTTCGTTTGTATTCCAGGGATCGAGGGCAGGCACCGGCAGCAAATTTCAGTTGCATCCCGACTGGTTTTTTCGCAGCATTCTCGGGCAGTCGCTATGGCTATTGCCATGGATATGGGTTCCGACCGTGCGTGAATTGTACCGGTCGTTCAAGCTCCGTGTTACTTCAGAAGTGTACAGCTTTTTCTTCTGGCTATCTGTCCTGCCGATCGTGTTTTTCACCGTGGTTACTTTGTGGTCCGATCTGCAATACCATTTTCACTGGCAGGCGCCGGGTTACATGATGCTTTTTATCCCGCTGGGATTTGCTATTGACCGCAACTTAAACGGTATAGCCAAACAAGCGCGCAGTGTCAGGAGATGGCTCAGGTTCTCAACCTGGTTCACCATGATCACGATAACCGTGTTAAGCCTGCACATGGTTACTGGTTTCTGGCAGTGGTACGGCCCGAAATGGATCGTAAATAAGGTCCATGGCGACAAGGTGGATCCAACCATACAAGGGATCGATTACGACGACATCAAAACCCGTTTTGAAAAGGAAGGCTGGCTGCAAAATCCGCGGATATTTGCCGGAAGCACACGCTGGTGGCTGACGGGCAAGGTGGATTGGGCGCTTAAAGGACAAAAGCCGGTTATCAGTTTTACCAACGACCCGCGGAATACGGCATTCCTGGTCGACCCTAAATCGGTTTTAGGATACGATGCGATCATCATCGCCCAGGACCAGCAGCCGAGTGTGGACGCCGATGTGAAACCTTATTTCGACTCGGTGACACAGTTGCCCGACATCGCCATTATGCGCAGCGGCAGAGACGAATTACACCTGCAAGTGTATTACTGCAAGAACTTCCACCAGGCGGGCAAACCGAGGGATGACATGCCTTTGTATCACCAGTTGAATGGACAGCCGCCTTTCGGTAAATAGGCTTTAGTTTTGCTAACTTAGTCGTGTCGCGATTTGAATGATGCCGCACAACGATGAAAGAGATCAAAGCCATTATAAAAGCATACGACGAAGCAGACAAGACAAACGTCAGGCTCGCTTTGGCCACGGTGGTGCGGGTGGAAGGATCGTCTTATCGCCGTACCGGCGCCCGGATGCTGGTGATGGACAACGGGGTCTGGGTTGGAGGCATAAGTGGCGGCTGTTTGGAAGGTGACGCCCTTAAGCGCGCCAGGGCTGCTATACAAAAATCAAACGCGAGCGTCATCACTTATGATACGACCGACAACGATCCTTACCAGATAGGAGTAGGACTCGGCTGTAACGGGGTGATCGACGTGCTTTTTACCCCGCTCGATCCGCGCAATAGGAATAATCCGGTCGAAGTATTAAAAGCCTGTGTGAATTCGGCCC
>JAFDZK010000098.1 GCA_018267005.1 Bacteroidota bacterium | reverse complement strand
ATATAGGGGGCGACGGTTATTGCGTCAAAGTCCATGCCCGCCGCAGCTTTATCGAAAAACGCCCGGGCGTACATTCCCGAGGTATTGCCGATATCGCCGCGCTTAGCGTCGATGATGCTTAAGCATTCTTTTGGCAGGTAATCACTTGTTTTGATCAGGCTTTGAAGCCCGGAAATGCCTTGACTTTCATAAAAGGCAGCATTCGGTTTATAGGCTATGCACAGATCGTGCGTAGCGTCGATGATCCGCTTATTGAACTCGAAAACCGGATCGGGGTATTCTTTCAGAAAAGAGGGTATTTTGCCGGGGTCCGTATCAAGCCCTACACACAGGAATGATCTTTTTTGTTTGATTTGTTCAACGAGTTGCCGGCGCGATAGCATTAAGGGCGATTTCCTTTCAAGTCACAAAAAAACTAAAAATTAGATCAAATGTTGATCTGTTGACAATAATTTTCCAAAATTTTTGTTTTGTAGGTTTTTATTGAGTAACATTGTAGCGTTATCCTTTGAATTTTTCTTGCGCTAAAGAAACAATTTAAAAATCCGCTTAAATATTAGTTTTTAGATGTTGCAGGAGCAAACCTCAAGATAATTATCTCAAATAAAATTTCCTTTTGAACTATAATTTTAATTCATGTCTGATACAACCGAATTGAACGACAAGCTCGTTTCAGAGTTGCGTGAAATGGCTAAAGGCTTAGGTATAGCCGATGCCGAGGACCTCCGAAAACCGCAACTGATAAGCAGGATAACCGAGCAGCAGCAATTGATCGATGCTGCCCGCGCCCAGCAGGCTGCCGTTAATGATAATTACGCACCATTTATTGCCCCCGAAGAAAAGCCTCAGGCCGAAAGGACCAGGAAGAGAATACGCGTGCAGAAGGGCGAACCCAAACCCAGGGTTGAGGTGCCCCTGGACGATACCAGCCTTTTTGATGTGCCGGACGACGAAGCTCCCGAAGCTGAGGCAGAAGTTGATGATGACATCGCTTACGTAGCGCCGGTTGTGGCTGAATCGGATCCTCCCGCGGTAAAATCCGCAGAAGAAACGGCGATTGAAAACAAACCGATCAAATTTGAGCGCCGTTTTAACAATAACCAGAACCCGCAAAAAGCACAGGAACCGCCGATCAACCTTGATTTTGACAATGTGATCGTTAACGAGGGTGTGTTAGAAATTATGCCCGACGGCTATGGCTTCCTGAGGTCGTCTGACTATAACTACCTTACTTCGCCCGACGATATTTACGTTTCGCAATCGCAAATAAAACTTTTCGGCCTTAAAACCGGCGATACCGTCCGCGGCAGCATACGCCCCCCAAAGGAGGGTGAAAAATATTTCCCGCTGGTACGCGTCGAGGCCATCAACGGCCGTGTGCCCGCAGAAGTGCGCGACCGCGTTCCATTCGACCACCTGACGCCGCTTTTCCCGTCCGAAAGGCTGGAATTGTTCACCGACATGAGCAATAATTCAACCCGTATCATGGACCTGTTCTCGCCTATCGGCAAAGGTCAGCGCGGTTTGATCGTCGCACAGCCGAAAACAGGTAAGACCATGCTGCTGAAGGATGTGGCCAATGCCATCGCCAAGAACCATCCTGAGGTTTACCTGATCATCCTGCTGATCGACGAACGCCCTGAAGAAGTAACCGATATGGCCCGCAGCGTTCGCGCCGAGGTTGTGTCCTCGACATTTGACGAGCCGGCCGAGCGTCATGTGAAGATCGCCAACATTGTATTGGAAAAAGCCAAGCGCATGGTGGAGTGCGGTCATGATGTAGTGATCCTTTTGGACTCCATTACCCGTCTTGCACGTGCCTATAATACCGTTGCACCGGCTTCAGGTAAAATACTCTCGGGCGGTGTTGACGCGAATGCCTTACATAAACCCAAACGCTTTTTTGGTGCGGCGCGTAACATTGAGGATGGCGGTTCACTGACTATCATCGCTACGGCCCTCACAGAAACCGGCTCGAAGATGGACGAGGTGATCTTTGAAGAATTTAAAGGCACCGGCAATATGGAGCTGCAACTCGACCGTAAGCTGTCCAACAAGCGTATATTCCCGGCTATCGATATTACGGCGTCGAGCACCCGCCGCGACGACCTGCTGCTTGACCGCGATACGCTGCAGCGCGTTTGGATATTACGCAACCACCTGGCCGATATGAACTCGCAGGAAGCAATGGAATTTTTGCAGAGCCAGATGAGAGGTACAAAAACGAACGAAGAATTCCTTATATCGATGAATTCCTGATATTTGTAGAGTTATGAAGTTATAAGGTTATTTATAACTTCATAATTTCTCCATAAATATCGCCTATCTTCGTGCAAAATGAAGAAACGAATTCGTAAACACGTTCCCAACGCAATTACTTGTGCTAACTTATTCAGCGGCTGCGTCGGGATAGTTTTTACGTTCCAGGAAAACCTCATCTTTGCCGCGTATGCCCTGTTCCTGGCAGCTATTTTTGATTTCTTTGACGGATTTGCCTCACGCGTATTACGGTCATTCTCAGGAATTGGAAAAGACCTGGATTCGCTGGCCGACATGGTGAGCTTTGGCTTCCTGCCTTCGGCGATACTTTACGAATTGTTTCTTCAATCGCAGCAAATACCGCACCTTGGTTTTTACCTCAATTTTACAGCTTTCCTCATCGCGGTTTTTTCAGGACTCAGGCTGGCAAAATTCAACGTAGATACGCGCCAGGCCGAAAGCTTTATCGGGTTACCCACTCCGGCAAATGCGATCCTTATCGCATCGCTCCCATTCATTCTCAATCATCACCCGGCATTTGCGCCATATATTTTAAACCAGTACGTGCTGATCGGCTTTACGTTGGTTATGTGCGCCTTGCTGGTTTCGGAAATCCCTTTAATGTCGCTGAAGTTTAAGAATACCGATTTCAACCGGAACATATACCGCTATTTATTGCTGCTGTTTTCGGCTATATTGATACTATTTCTTAAATTTACCGCCATTCCGGTGATTGTATTTATATATATCACCCTGTCCGTAATTCAATTCAAATTTACCCATGACAAAATTTCAGGCTGAAATAGACGTAATGCCGAAAAAAGAGATATTAGACCCGCAGGGAAAAGCTGTAACCGGCAGCATGAAAAACCTGGGCCTTACCGAAATCCATAATGTACGCATCGGGAAACATATTTCACTCGAGATTGAAGCCGATAACGAGGAAACAGCCCGCGCTAAGGTTGGACAAGCCTGCAAAAGCCTGCTGGCTAACCTCATCATGGAAAGCTACAGTTTTAAAATCCAGGAAATTTAAAGTTCGGATTCCTTTTCGGCCCTAACCTGCGCAAGCACCTGCATATTGGCACTGATCAGTTCGTTTGCACGAGCGAATTTTGATTGTACTACCCCAGGATCATTTACGCCGCCCTTGCAGATCTGCTCAAGCTCCTGCAAAAGTTCCTGCGAATTCAACATGCCGAAAAAGCCCATCGATGGTTTTAGTTTATGTGCGGAAGCAGCCGCCGCGGGCCAATCGCAAGCCTGGATAGCGGATTGAATATTCTGCAGAAGATCAGGCGCCTGTTGCAGAAGCATATCGATGGATTCGATAATAAATTCATTGCTTCCGTCGGCAATTTCATAAAGAAAGGTAAGATCGAGATCCTCGTTGGGCGTATTATCTGCCATTGGGATTATTATTATATATGTCCAAAATTATAATTTTTTTACGTGCAAGTCGTCATTAAGTTCACTTTTAAGCTGAACAATTGTTTTGTGTAAAACCGGGTGCTCAAAATCGGGAGCGATCTCGCTTAAAGGCTCCAGCGTAAACCTGCGCTTATGTAATTCGGGATGAGGTATAGTAAGACCGGGCGCGGAAATAATATCTGAACCATAAAACAAAATATCGATATCGATGATCCGCGATCCCCATTTTTCGTCGCGCTTCCTTCCCATAAGCCGTTCGATATCCAATATTTTTTCAAGCAGCAGTTCCGGCGCCAATGCCGTGCTTACCTGTATTACCTGGTTCAGGTAATCGGGTTCATCGGTTTTGCCCCATGCCTGCGTTTCATAAAACGACGACTGTTTTACAATCGCTCCGACCTCATTCTCAATGAATTTCGCCGCTTGTCGCAGATATGCATGCCTGTCGCCTAAGTTCCCTCCCAGCAGCAAAAAAACATCGATCATTGTTGTAACAAACATTATAGACTACGCTCTTAATAATTAAAGCGTGCGGAATTGCTAATTTTGCATAGATAAAGATTAATATTATTTAATGAAACAATTCTTCAAATTTGTTTTCGCCACAATGGTGGGGATCATATTGACGACGATCATCCTGGTGGTGATCGTTGTAGCAATAATAGTTGCGGCGAGTGGCGAAAAACATGTGGAGATTGAACCTGACTCAGTTCTGCATATTTCTTTCAATAATACCATACCCGAACGAACGCCCAATAATCCCCTGGCGAATCTGAGTTTTTTAGGTATCGAAGGCGAAAAGGTTATCGGTTTGAACGATATCCTGGCCAATATCAGGAGGGCTAAAACGGATAAAAACATACGCGGCATCTTTCTGGACGAAAGCTACATGCTTTCCGGCCAGGCCACTACCGAAGAGATCCGCAACGCACTGATCGATTTTAAACAATCGGGTAAATTTATTATCGCCTATTCCGAGGTGTATACGCAAGGTTTCTATTACCTGGCTTCAGTCGCCGATAAGATCTATATCAACCCAAAGGGTATATTTGAATTCAGGGGCTTTAGCTCGCAGGTCACCTTTTTAAAAGGGACACTCGATAAATTAGGCATACAGGCACAGGTTATAAGGGTGGGCACCTATAAAAGCGCCGTCGAGCCTTTCATACTGACCAAAATGAGCGATGCCAATCGCGCGCAGGTAACCTCTTATGTGGGATCGTTGTACGACCATTTCCTTACCGGGGTCAGCGAAAGCAGGAAAGTGGATAAAGGCGCATTGTTTAATATCGCGAATAACCTCAGCATTCAATTTCCCGAGGATGCTGAAAAATACAAACTGGTCGACGGTCTTAAATACCGCGACGAAGTTCTCGACGAACTGAAGAACCGTACGGGCATAACTGAAAAGTCCAACCTCCATAGCGTCGAGCTTGCGGACTATACGGACGGCAGCGACAAGCCGGAAAAAAAAGGCAACAAGAACCATATCGCGATCATTTATGCTTCGGGTGACATAGCAGGCGGCGACGGCGATGAAAATACGATAGGTTCCGACAGGATATCAGCCGCCCTACGTAAGGCAAGGCTCGACGATAACGTTAAGGCGGTAGTTTTGCGCGTCAATTCACCCGGGGGCAGCTCCATAGCCTCGGATGTGATCTGGCGCGAAGTAATGCTGACCAAAAAAACCAAGCCGATGATCGTATCCATGGGCGATTATGCAGCCTCGGGCGGTTACTATATTTCGTGCGCAGCGGATTCCATCTTTGCCGAGCCGAATACCATTACGGGTTCCATCGGCATATTTGCCATCATCCCCAATATGCAGAAATTATTTAACGATAAACTGGGGCTGACGTTCGACGGTGTTAAGACAGGCAAGTACGCCGACCTCGGCGATGTCAGCAGGCCTTTGTCGGCTGAAGAAAAGGCTATCCTGCAAAACAGCGTAAACCGCGGTTATGACGAATTTACAAAGGCCGTAGCCGATGGCCGCCATAAAACGCAGGCTTATATCAACAGTATTGGGCAGGGCCGGGTTTGGACTGGCGAACAGGCTATTAAAATAGGCCTGGTGGACCGGCTCGGCAATATCCGCGACGCTATCCGCAGCGCCGCCAGGATGGCTCATATCAAAACGTACCAGTTAGATGCTTACCCCGAGCAGAAAAGCATTTTTGCAAGGTTTGGCGGCATGAACGATGAGATGAAGATGCATTATTTAAAATCCGAACTCGGCGAAAACTACCGCTACTACGAGCAGATCAAAGACGTCACCCAAATAATGCGCACTCCGCAGGCGCGTATGCCTTATGATATCGTGATCAGATAGGTAGTTCATGGTTCATAGTTCATCGTTCATAGCAGCTTCTTCTCGATGTTCATAAATCAGGTTTTTCAAGATCAAAACGTATTTGATCTTGCACTATGAACCATTACCTATGAACTATTTTGTATTTTTACGGGCTTATTTAAATGGAAAATAAACCGATTGCCCGCACGCTGCGCCTTTTATCCCAACTGATGGAGCTTCATGACGAGAATCCATTCAAGATCAAGTCGTTGGCGAATGCTGCATTTAAAGTGGATAAACTTCCTTTTAAAGTGGCTGGTAAAAGCCTCGCCGACCTGGAAAAAATAGACGGCATTGGTAAGAGCACCGGCACCAAGATCATCGAACTGCTCGAAACCGGGCACATCAGCGAAATGAACAAGCTGCTGGAGGTTACGCCCGAAGGCATTGTCGAGATGCTGGGTATTAAAGGTATAGGGCCGAAAAAGGTGGCGGTCATCTGGCACGACCTGGGCATCGAGAACGTGGGTGAGCTGTACTATGCCTGCAACGAGAACAGGCTGATCGAAGCGAAAGGCTTCGGCCTGAAAACCCAGGAAGAGATCATGAAAGTGATCGAATTCAGGATGGCCAGCAATGGTAAATTCGTTTACGCGAGGATTGAACAGGAAGCCAACGAACTGTTCCAGAAAATTAAGAACATTATCCCCGATGCGCTGCTGAACTTTGCGGGCGAGTACCGGCGCCGCTGCGAGATCATTTCCGAACTTTCTTTCATCGCCGGAAGTGATTTCCAGGATGCCGACATGACCATATTGAGCAATGCGGGAATATTAAAAGATCCGGGGATTGATGGACAGCACCTGCGCGGCGAACTGCCTAACGGCCTGCTGGTGGACGTCGAGATCACTTCTCTTAAGTTGTTTTACAGCAGGTTGTTCAGGCGTACCGGGACCCCGGAACATATTCAGGCAGTAACGGCACGCATTGTGGGCAGCATAGATCATACCGAAAGCGAGGAAGTGATCTATAAAAAAGCCGGGCTTGAATGGATACCGCCCGAGCTGAGAGAAGGCGACACTTTTATTGAAAGAGCTGCAAAAAACACACTGCCTCATTTGATTACCTACCAGGACCTGAAAGGCGCCCTGCACAATCACAGTACCTGGAGCGACGGTGTAAACACCATTGAAGAAATGGCGGTTTATTGCCGCGACGAGCTAAAATTACAATACTTAGGCCTGTGCGACCACAGCCGGAGTGCATTTTACGCCAAAGGTTTAAGCATCGAGCGTGTGCTGCAGCAGCATGAAGAGATCGACAGCCTCAACAAAAAGCTGGGTGGCTTCCATATTTTCAAAGGCATCGAGTCGGACATTTTGAACGACGGCTCGCTGGATTACCCGGATGAGATATTAGCAAAATTTGATTTTATCGTCGCTTCAGTGCATTCCAACCTGAAAATGGATAAGGAAAAGGCTACGGCGCGTGTTGTCAAAGCCGTAGAAAACCCTTACACTACCATCCTGGGTCACCCCACGGGACGGTTGCTGCTTAGCCGCAAAGGTTATGATCTCGATTTTAAAAGAGTGATTGATGCCTGCGCGGCTAACAACGTCATCATTGAGGTTAATGCCAATCCGCTCAGGCTCGACCTGGACTGGCGCTGGCACCAATATGCCCTCGAAAAAGGTGTGAAACTATCTGTGAACCCGGATGCACATCGTAACGAGGGGTTCCTGGATATGCACTATGGCGTGCTTGCCGCACGAAAGGGCGGTTTAAGCAAGGAAATGTGCCTGAACGCGTTCGATCTGGAGCAAATAAAAAAGATTTTTGAAGCAAAAAAGGTCAAACAATGATCTTGAAATCCCAGTTTGTTTTTCGGATAACGTCCCTGATATAAGATGCTATTAGATAAAGTACGTTCCATACAGCAATCGCAAAAAAAGCCTTCGGTGCTGGTTATCGGCGACCTGATGATCGACCATTATGTATGGGGCGACGCAACAAGGCTATCGCCCGAAGCGCCGGTGCCAATCGTTAACGTAAAAAACGAGTCGACCACACTCGGCGGGGCGGCTAACGTTGCGCAAAACCTGGTCGCACTGGGGGCCAAAGTAACTTTAGGCGGTGTGATCGGCGACGATGCTTTCGGCACCCGGCTGATGGAAATTATGGCTGAAGAAGGCCTTGCTACAGACGCTATTATAAAAGATCCCCACCGCCCTACCACGGTTAAAACCCGTATCGTGGCCGGCAGCCACCAGTTGGTGCGCGTCGACCGGGAGGTAACGGAGCCCATTTTCAACGACCTGGAAGACGAATTGACCGATAAGCTGGACCATTATATCAATGAAGCAGATATTATCCTGTTTTCGGACTATGGGAAAGGCCTGTTTTCACCAGCGCTTACGCAGCGCCTGATCAGCCTGGCAAAGCTGAAGGAAAAAAAAGTGATCATCGATCCGAAAGGGTTGGATTATGCAAAATACAGGGATGCGTCTATCATCAAACCCAACCGCAAGGAACTGGCTGAAGCGGCAAAAACGGATAAAATAAAAACCATCGAAGACCTGCAAAAAGCGGCTAAGATCATCCTTAAACAAACCGATGCGGAATACCTGGTGGTAACGCTCTCTGAAGAGGGAATGGTTATCCTCGACGAACTTACCTATAAGCTGCTGCCGGTAAAAGCTACGGCCGTATTCGATGTTACCGGCGCTGGCGACACGGTATTGGCTACAATGGCTTATTTTATCGCAGCGGGGCTTGGTATAGAGGACGCCTGTGAACTGGCCAATCATGCCGCCGCCATCGTCATCAGGCGGGTAGGAAGCGCTACGACGACGATCGATGAGATCATTGATGATATCGAAAAAGATCAATAAAAACATGATCATTGAAGAACTAAAGGAGCATCAGCAATTGATACAAAAGGTGATAGACCTGCTCACAAGCGATATTGAAAGGGCATGTGAAATGATGGTTTCTACACTGAAAAGCGGCAACAAAGTATTGCTGGCAGGCAATGGCGGCAGCGCGGCCGATGCGCAGCATATCGCCGCTGAGCTAAGCGGCCGTTTTGTAAAAGAGCGCATAGCCCTGCCCGGTATTGCCCTTACCACCGATACATCTGCGCTGACCTCTATCGCAAACGATTATGGTTATGAATATGTATTCTCGCGCCAGGTAGAAGCATTGGCGAAACCGGGCGACCTGTTCATAGGTATATCAACCAGCGGCAACAGTCCCGGCATATTAAAGGCTTTTGAATCGGCTAAAAAGGCTGGTTGCAGCACCTTAGGCTTATCCGGGCGCGACGGAGGCAGGATGAACGGCCTGTGTGAGCAGCACATCATTGTTCCGTCAAATGTTACCGCGCGCATACAGGAAATGCATATCCTGATCGGTCATATTATGTGCAAGGCTGTTGATGACGCATTTTAGCCCTTGCAAAACCCTGCGAAGTTTCTAAAGCTTGGTAAATTTAACATCCATGAGAACCGACATCGAAAAAACACTGCTTGACAAAATATGCGATCTTTCAGCAATGAAGGCGCGCGTTGCTGCATGGAAAAAGGAAGGCAAGAGAGTAGTGTTTACCAACGGTGTTTTCGATTTGCTGCATATCGGCCACATCACTTATATGGCCAAAGCATCGGAACTGGGCGACAAGCTGGTGATCGGTCTTAATTCAGATGCTTCGGTAAAAAGAATAAAAGGCGATAGCCGCCCGGTTAACGACCAGGATAATCGCGCGGCTTTACTGGCAGCGTTGTTTTTTGTCGATGGTGTGGTTTTATTTGGCGAGGATACGCCGATCAAAGTTATTGCTACTTTACTGCCTGATGTGCTGGTTAAAGGGGCTGATTATGCCATCGAAAATATTGTGGGCGGTAAAGAAGTGATAGCCAACGGCGGCGAAGTAAAGACCATCGACCTGGTGGAAGGCTACTCCTCTACTTCCATCATCCAAAAAATACGGAAACAGACCACCTGATTATCATGAAGATCCTGGTTATCCGCTTCAGCTCCATGGGCGACATTATTTACACCACACCGGTAGTTCGCTGTCTGAAAAAACAGTTGCCCGGCGCTGAAGTGCACTTCCTGACTAAACCGGCGTTCAAATATATTTATGATAATAATCCTTACGTTGATAAACTGCTGCTGCTAAAGCCGGCGCTGTCCGAAAGCATCAGGGAGATTAAGGCTGAAAAGTATGATTACATCATCGATCTGCATAATAACCTTCGCACCACGCTGATCAAACTAAGGACAGGCATCAAATCGTCGACCTATAAAAAGCAACGCCTGCGTAAATGGCTGAGTCTCAAATTCAATTTAAAGCTGGTACCGCCTGTGCATTTGGTCGAGCGCTACCTGCAGGCTGTAAGATTCCTCGGCGTGAAGAATGACGGTCAGCCTATCGACTATTACATTAAGGCTGAACACGACCTGGAAAAACTGCTTCCCCCCTCGCATCAGGACAATTACATCGCCTTTGTCATAGGCGCTACCCATTTTACCAAGCGGATGCCGAATAACAAGACCATCAGTATTTGCAAACAGATCAGGCAGCCGATCGTCCTTTTGGGCGGAAAAGACGTAAAGGATAACGGAACCGAAATAGCCAACGCAGTCGGCCCAAATGTTTACAACGCCTGCGGCATTACCTCGCTGGATGAATCAGTGTTCCTTGTTTCCAAAGCACAAAAAGTATTGGGATTTGACACCGGTCTTACCCATATCGCCGAGGCCTTTGATAAGCCCATTGGTTCCATCTGGGGCGGAACCGTTCCGGAATTGCTGGGTGTGCAACCCTATATGGTTAAAGATGCCAAAGTGATCGGAATCGAATTGCCTTGCCGCCCATGCTCCAAATTCGGCCTGGAAAAATGTCCGCTCGGGCATTTCAAGTGCATGAAGGACATACCGGATGAAGCAGTGACCGGTTTTGCAAACCATGTTCGATAATTTGTATTAGTATTTAAGCTTATAACCGCACTCTTGGCATCGCTGTCGGCTATTATCTCAAATGACCAACATTTAAAGATCAGTTAAAACAACTTTTCATTTCTTCTGCTTATTTTTAGTAAATGAAAAAATTGCTGCTGATCCGTCACGCCAAAGCAGTTCATGACATGAGCTACGACGACTATGAACGCCCACTGAAGCATTCGGGTGTCCACGATGCCGAAGTAATGGCCGAAAGGGTAAAAAAAGAAGGACTGATACCGCAGGTACTGGTCACCAGCCCATCCCTGCGCACCCAGGCTACCGCAGATATTTTTTCTGAATTCCTGTCCTTACCCAAGCCCCGGGAAAGCCAGAGAATATACGAAGCCAGCCGGATCACGTTACTCGAGGTGATCAATGAATTTCCGTCCGAATTTGACTTTATCGGGCTGGTTGGCCATAACCCCGGCCTGGCCCAGCTCGTCAATTACTTTACCGGTGAAAGTCCCGACCTGACACCGGGCTCAATAGCCCTGGTCACGTTCGACCTGGATGAATGGCCCCTGCTGAGCCGCAATACCGGCGGGTTAAAATGGTTCAGTTCGCCTAAAGCGGAGGATTAATTGATACAATACGTTTTGCCTGGCAGCGAGCGGATATAACCCTGCATTTCCATATTGAGCAGGTTAATCGCCAGCTTACTCATCGGCATATTGGCCTTGATGGTCAGGTCGTCAATGGCTAACGGCGCTTTATGCTGATGTATGATGTTGATGATAAGCCGTTCGTCGTCTGACAGGTCCATCGGCAATACCAATTGTTCCTTTTTCGGTTTTATAACATCGCCTTCTTCCCACCCCAGGCTGTAGGCAAGATCGGCGGCGCAGGTAAGTAGAGCAGCCTTATTATTCCTGACCAGGAAATTGCATCCTTCCGAATAAGTATCATTTATTCTTCCGGGAAAGGCAAATACATCCCGGTTGTATGAATTGGCAATCTCGGCGGTAATCAGCGCCCCGCCTTTAATACCCGCTTCAATTACGACCGTTGCATCGGCCATGCCGGCAACGATGCGGTTACGCTGCGGAAAATTTTCGGGTACGGTCGTCGTGCCGGAGGGATATTCTGTGAGCAGGCCGCCGTTCTCCATCATCTTTTCGGCGAGCGAGCGGTTCCCTGCCGGGTACATTCTTTCCAGTCCGTGCCCCAGCACACCTACGGTTGACAAACCTCTTTTTACACTCTCCCTGTGCGCGGCGGTATCAATGCCCGCAGCCAGGCCACTGACGATAAGCACATTATACTGTTGCAGTTCCTCGACCAGTTGCCTGCACAATTCCTTGCCATATTCGGTCGCCAGCCGCGTACCGACGACGCTCACCACATGTTTGGCGTTAAGGTCCATATTGCCCCTGCTGTACAGAAGCACCGGGCTGTCAATGCAATTTTTCAGTCTTTTGGGGTAATCGAGGTCGGTATAAAATAACACCCGGATACCATGGTCTTCAATAAACCTCATTTCCTGTTCAGCCCTCAAAAGCGCTGATTCGATATCGGCGCCTTCCAGCGTCCATTCGCCGATGCCCGGCACTTTCAGCCATTTGGACCGGGATACTTTAAATACTTGCGAGGCGTCACCAAAATGCTCCAGCAAACCTTTGGCTGCTACCGGCCCGATATTGCGAAGAAATGTTAAAGCCAACTGGTGATGAAGTGACATGGGTTTAGATAATGATGCGCTAAAATTAAAAACTAAAAAATCAATGCTCAAATTTTTAGTAAAATATTTTTAAGCAATGTCAAACGTTTGCACGCGCTTTAATCAAAATGCTGTGATTGAAACACTTTGATTATTGAATTAAATTATTTAAATTGCTGTACCCAAAAGTTTTAAGTTAAAAACCATGTTACATTGCAGGAACGGTGTGGCCACCCCGGTGCGCCATTTTTTTCTGATTTTTCTTCTCTTTTTAATCTTAGGCGGATTTCCAGGTCATGTTTTTGCCCAAACCGATTCATCGGGTCGCCGCGAACGTCCGCAACCGCCGCCGCGTCCCAGGCATCCCTCGCTGAAAGAGATGGTGGATAAGATTAATATTTTTAAAAAACATAAAAAGGACGACGAATCCGCCGACGCCGGAAAACAAAACACGGCGGATGATAACAGCAAGCAGCCCGATCCGAAACCAACACCGCCTGCGCCGACGCCGCCTCAGCCCAAATCGGTTCCAGCGCCGGTAAAACCGAAAACAGCGGTGAAGCATACGGTCAAGAAAAAGACAACTAAGCCCACGACCGATCAGAAGAAACCCAAGACAGCCAGCAGACCAACGCAGCCTATCATTTGAATTGACACGCCTATTTAAAATTATGAGAACAAACCACGAAACCAAAAGCGCCAAAGCCGGGCTAAAGCGCCTGATCATTTTATCATTAACCATCGGGCTTTTATGTGCCTCATCGCATGTATTCGCCCAAAGTCAGGCGTCGGGTGGGCCTCCTCCTCCGCCGCCACCGCCAGACGAGCTATTTAAAAAGATCAACCCTTTCAAAAAACATAAAAAGGATACCGCCAACCACAAGGTCGACACGGCTAAGGTTAAACACGCCAATACGCCGCCCGGAGGTCCTCCGCCTCCGCCGCCAAATCCGCTCAACCTGTTCAAAAAGAAAAGAGATACCACGAAGAAAAACAACTAACAACCTACCGGGTGTAGATAACCTGTTTGGTTTCGAAGAATTCTTCAGAAAAGTAATCCTTCAGGTAAAATTGTTTTACCGCAAGGCCTGATTCGGCGATTTCCTCCGTGAGGTCGCCCCCTT
Source organism: Bacteroidota bacterium (assembly GCA_018267005.1). Lineage (GTDB taxonomy): Bacteria > Bacteroidota > Bacteroidia > Sphingobacteriales > Sphingobacteriaceae > Mucilaginibacter. The sequence goes on along the minus strand of JAFDZK010000098.1, from coordinate 697 downwards.
TGAGGTATAAAATGCCGTTTGGCAATTTGTTTTTTGAGTCCTTGTTGAATTTATCTTTCACCCAGGGATAAAACTCTTTAAGCCTGGTTACCGCCCTGGATACCACAAAGTCGAACTTGCCTCGAACCTCCTCTGCCCGAGTATGTTCGGCTTTTACATTTCTTAAGCCGATAGCTTTGGCAACCGCATTTATTACTTTGATCTTTTTACCTATGGAATCGACCAGGTAAAATTCTGTCTCCGGAAACATGACGGCAAGCGGAATACCCGGAAAGCCGCCGCCCGTTCCTACGTCAAGCACGCGTTCGCCCGGTAAAAATGGCATTACTTTGGCGATGCCGAGCGAATGGAGCACATGCCTTTCGGGCAAAAGCTCGATGTCCTTGCGTGAAATAACATTGATCTGGCTGTTCCAATACGCGTAAAGTTCGGGCAATTGCCGGTATTGCTGCTGTTGTTGCGGGGTTAGATCGGGGAAATACTTAAAGATGATGTCAGATGTCATCCTTATTGAAACGATTGATGATATTGCCCAGCAGGTACCTTGCCCTGAAAAGCTGCGCCTTTACCGTTCCCAGAGGCAGGTCGAGCTGAACAGCTATTTCCTCGTACGACAGTTCGTCAAAATAACGCAGCGTGATCAAATTGCGGTACCGGGGCGGAAGGCCATCGATCAGCACTTTTAACTCTTGGGTTT
>JAFDZK010000097.1 GCA_018267005.1 Bacteroidota bacterium | reverse complement strand
TCATTCTCATTCGGATACTTAATCCATACATCTATGATAAGGAGACGGTTGAAAGCCTGACTACGATACCCATCATCGGCGTAATACGCAAATTCCCGGAGACTATCGATGAAGATAACACGCAGGTACTGGCGGTAAGCAGGCCCAAATCCATTTTTGCCGAATCAGTGCGCTCGGTGCGAACCAACCTTAACTTCATCGCATCCGAAAAGAAAAGCAAGATCATTTGCATCACTTCGGAGGTTGCAGGCGAGGGCAAATCGTTCATCGCTGTTAACCTTTCGAGTACCCTGTCGCTTATCGATAAGAAGATCATCCTTATAGCGGCCGACCTGCGCCGCTCGCGTCTGCATAAGACGTTTCACATGCCCAACGACCGCGGCCTGAGTAACTACCTGGCCAACCAGTGTACCGTGGATGACGTGATCACCCAAACGGGTCAGCCAAACCTGGATATTCTTATTTCAGGGCCTGTACCCCCGAACCCATCCGAGTTGCTCCACAGCGAACGCATGAAAACGCTGCTGGAAGAGCTGAAAAAGCGCTACGATATCATCATGATCGATACCGCGCCGGTTGGCCTCGTTTCCGATTCGATACCGCTCATCCGGATGAGCGATATCAATATCTTCGTTATCAGGTCTGGCAAATCAAAGTATTACGCGGCAACTGTTCCGCAGCGCATAGCCAATGAATATCATTTGGATAACACGGTGATCATCCTCAACGCTTATGCCGAGGACCTGCTTCACTCAAGATATTACACAACGAAGTTTACAGGCGAGAATACCGGTACGCACTACTACTACTATTCCGACTACAGCGGTTATGAGGGCTCGGATTATTATGTAGATAAGAAAGAGTACAAATGGTGGGATTTGAGGCGCTGGTTTAAATAGTTACTCTAAAAATGAATACCCGGTTAACAACAGGTACGCAGAAATGGTATCCTGTTTACACACATCCAAGGGCCGAAAAAAAGGCCGCGCAGGCGCTCGCCCAAAAGGGCATTGACACCTACCTGCCTTTGCGACGCCAGCTTAAGCAGTGGAGCGACAGGAAAAAGTGGGTGGACGAGCCATTTATCAAATCCTATCTTTTTGTACGCATAACGGAACACGAGCAGGCCGAAGTTTTGATGACTAAAGGCGTGGCACGTTTCATCTATTTCGGAGGCAAAATAGCTTCGATGCCCGCCAGGCAAATTGACGATCTGAAACTGCTGATGGCCAGCCCGCTCGAACTGGAAATTACCGAGGAGAACCTGCTGCCCGGGGAAAAGATCATCATTAAAGCCGGCAGCCTGAAGGGAATGACAGGCGAAGTGATATCGTACCGTTCGCAAAAGCAACTAGCGCTCAGGCTTGAAAGCCTCGGCTGTTCCATCATTATACACGTCGCTGCTTCGCTGATAGACAGATTTTAACATTCAGCCATCCGATGTGAATAAGTTTTATGTAAGCTGAATAGTATTTTTTAACTTAATTTAAAACGAGTATCTTTTGCTAGCAGGTACTTTTGCTGAGCAATCAAACTATTGATAATTAATAAGTTATGCTTTGCCTTGTGTGACTTACGGGGCGAAGCCATGTATATACCCCTACTATGTGCCGTATCGCAGGAATGATCTCCAACCAACTGAAGCCTAACCAGATTCGCGAGAAAGTAAAAACCATGTGCCAGTCGCTTCAGCATGGCGGACCGGACGATGAGGGTATCTATTGCGATGAGCGTGTAAACCTGGTATTTGGTCACCGACGGCTATCGATCATTGACCTGAGCCAGAACGGCCATCAACCCATGGCCGATGTTAAACAAAAAGTCTGGATCACATTCAACGGGGAAATATATAACTACCTGGACCTGAAGGCGCAGCTATTGAGGCTTGGCGCGCAATTCCGGTCCAATACCGATACGGAAGTCATCATACAAGCCTACATCCACTGGGGCATGGCGTCGTTCTCGAAACTGCGCGGAATATTTGCTTTCGCACTATACGACAGCGAAAAGGGATTCACCTATCTTGTCCGCGATAGTTCAGGTATAAAGCCGCTGTATTACCATGCCGTGAACGGGGAGTTGAGCTTCGCATCCGAGGTGAGGGCATTGAAAAAAGCTGAAATCGCAACTGAACCCGACTACGACTGGCAGGTGCGTTTCCTGGCTTACGGGCATATACCCGAGCCCTACACCACGATGAAAAATGTGTATAGCCTCCCCAAAGGCGAGTTTTTGTGCTGGCATCATGAAAACAGCACGTACGAGATACACTCTTATCATGTCGTAAGCAACCATACCCGTATCACAGAAGCCGGCACGGCCGAAAGAAAGGTACGCGAGTCGCTCAAATCCGCAATACACCGGCAGTTGATGGCCGATGCGCCGATCGGTGTGTTTTTAAGCGGCGGTATCGACTCGAGCCTGGTAACCCTATTAGCAAACGAAGAGAAAAAGACGCAGCTCAAAACTATTTCCATCTATTTTAACGAGAAATCGTACGATGAGCGGATGTATCAAAACCTGGTACTAAAGAATATAGACGGCGAGAAATTTGCGCACCTGGTAAGACAGGAGGATTTTGAAGAGTTTTTGCCACGTATCATCCAGGATATGGATATGCCGACCACCGACGGCATCAATACCTGGTTTATCAGTAAATACGCGCACGAAGATGGCCTGAAGGCAGTTTTGTCGGGTGTCGGAGCCGATGAGCTATTTGGCGGCTATCCCTCGTTTACGAGGATAAAACGCCTCGAAGGCCTGCGCAAGTTCCCTTCACTCATGTTCAAAGGGGCGAATTATTTTACATCCGACCGTTATAAAAAAATAGCATTCCTAACCTATACGCATCCCCTGGCCGATTACTTATTGCTCAGGGGCCATTACGCACCGGCCGATATCGCAACGATTTTGGAAATCGACCTGAATAAAGTTGAGGATATTTTGTTCAATAATAAGTCGTTGCCTTATATTCGCAACTATAACGAAGAAGCAGCAGCCTGGTTCGAGAAAAACCTGTACATGCAGAATCAGCTATTACGTGATACCGACGTAATGGGCATGAGCCATGGTTTGGAAGTAAGGGTGCCTTTTTTGGATGAGGATTTTGTACGGCTAACCGAGAGTATTGCCCCTGATATTAGATTCGACAGCCAGCAGCCTAAAAAATTATTGATCGACAGTTTTAATCACATCCTTCCGCGGGAGGTATGGGACCGGTCAAAAATGGGTTTTACCTTTCCATTGCAACAATGGATGAGACAGCATCCCGACATTAATAACGAAACCTTATACAGTGGCAAAAAGATGCGCAGCATTATAAAAGCATTTAAAAACAACACGATGCATTGGTCGAAGGTATTTGCGCTGTACCAAATCAGGCTGCATGGCTAAAAAGATCATCCTATTTACCTTACAAACCTTCAGCACAACCGGCGGCATCCAGAAAATGACGCGAACTCTTGCGCATTCCCTGCACCACCTTGCCCGCGAGCAAGGTTGGCATTTTAAACTGTGGTCGGTCTACGATTCCAGGTACGATCTGATGACCCAGTATCTGCCGCATGAGAGTTATATGGGTTTTGGCAAGCATAAGCTTAGTCTTGGCTTTAAAACGCTCAGTGTCGCCTCGCGGGCCGATATCGTGATATTAAGTCATATAAACCTTGCCTTGATCGGCCTGACCATTAAATTACTGAACCCAAAATGTAAGGTATGGCTTGTCGCGCATGGGATCGAGGTATGGCGCCCTGTTACCACTGTAAAGCGCCTGTTTCTAAAAAAATGTTGTGACAAAGTCATCTGTGTAAGCAATTTTACCAAACAGCAGATGATTTATTGGCACGCCTCGGATCCCGAAAAATGTGTGGTATTGAATAATGCGGTAGATCCCTTTATCAGGCTGCCTGAAAGCTACGAGAAACCCGAGTATCTGTTGAACAGGTATAGCCTGACGCCTGAAAATAAAGTAATTTTTACGCTTACCCGCCTGGCATCGTCCGAACAGTATAAAGGTTATGAACAGGTGATCAAAGCCGTAAGCAGGCTAAAGGAACGGTTCCCTGCTATTAAATACATTCTTGCCGGCCAGTACGATGGCAAAGAAGAATCCCGGATAAAAGACCTGATAGCCACTTACAATGTGCAAAACAATGTGATTCTGACTGGTTTCCTGATCGAAAGTGAGCTTACCGATCATTTTTTACTTGCCGATCTTTTCGTTCTGCCCAGTAAAAAAGAAGGTTTCGGGATCGTATTTGTCGAAGCCCTGGCCTGCGGCCTCCCCGTTGTTTGCGGGAATGCCGACGGCAGTACCGATGCCATCCGGAACGGTGAGCTGGGCACGGCGATAAACGTAAACGATCTGGACGAATTGGAAAAAACAATAACCGGCTATCTCAGAATTCCGTTAACAGTGCAAATACGGCAGAACCTGCAAAGCCAATGCCTGCGTTATTTTAATGAGCCGGATTACCGGAAAAACTTATTGCAAATGATCAATAATGGCACAGTCTGAAGATAATTGGGACATCGAGATCACTCCAAAACACAACCTGCTCGATCTTCGGCTGAAAGATACCTGGCATTACCGCGATCTGTTGCTGCTGCTCGTTCGGCGGGACTTTGTATCGTTTTACAAACAAACCATCCTGGGGCCGGTATGGTTTTTTATCCAGCCGATCATTACCATCGTTATCTATACTGTGGTTTTTGGCACCCTCGCCGGCATTCCCGTCGACGGTTTGCCAAAACCCTTATTTTACCTGGCCGGTACCATCATCTGGAATTATTTCGCCGAATGCCTTACCAAAACATCAACCGTCTTTAAGGACAACTCCGCTATGCTTGGTAAGGTGTATTTCCCCAGGCTTATCATGCCGCTGAGCATCGTCATGTCGAACTTGATACGGTTTGCCGTACAGTTTATCTTGTTCCTTATCCTAATGATCGTTTACGGTGCCCAGGGACAGCCGTTAGCGCCTAACTTAATATTGCTCTTATTCCCGTTACTGATCGTTATCATCGCAGCGCTGGGATTGGGGCTGGGCATGCTCATATCGGCGGTGACAACCAAATACCGCGACCTGGCTTTTGTAGTCACATTCGGTGTGCCGCTGCTAATGTATACAACCACGGTAATCTATCCCCTGTCGGTAGTATTAACCAAGTACCCTAAGTATAGCTGGCTCATTAAATTTAATCCGATAACAGCGGTTATTGAAACATTCCGATACGGCTTTTTGGGCCGGGGCAGTTTCAGTTGGGAACTTCTCGGGTACAGCGCCATGGTAACCTGCATCATTTTATTGCTGGGCATCATTGTGTTCAACAAGGTGGAAAAGAACTTCGTCGATACGGTTTAAATGGCTAAAGTAATTAAGGCAGAACATCTTTCTAAAGCCTACCAGTTAGGCGATTTTGGCACAGGAACCATTTCGCGCGACCTGGAACGCTTCTGGGCAAGGATGCGGGGTAAGGAGGACCCATTTTTGCGCATCGGTGAAACCAATGATCGCACAGTAAAAGGGGAAAGCGATATCGTGTGGAGCTTGCGCGACCTTAATTTCGAGGTCGAGCAAGGAGACGCAGTTGGCGTCATTGGTCGTAATGGCGCAGGTAAAAGTACCTTGCTTAAGATATTAAGCCGGGTAACCTCACCGACAACCGGCTCAGTTAAGATCAAAGGCCGTATAGCCAGCCTGCTTGAGGTCGGTACAGGTTTCCATCCTGAACTGACCGGCCGTGAGAACATTTTCTTGAACGGCGCTATCCTCGGAATGCGCAAAGCCGAGATCAAACGCAAATTTGACGAGATCGTGGATTTCGCCGGGGTAGAACGCTATATCGATACCCCGGTAAAACGTTATTCATCGGGCATGTATGTGCGGTTGGCTTTTGCCGTGGCCGCTCACCTGGAATCGGAGATACTGATCATCGATGAGGTGCTTGCGGTAGGCGATGCTGAATTTCAAAAGAAATGCCTGGGCAAAATGGGTGACGTTAGCAAAGGCGAAGGCCGGACGGTATTGTTCGTCAGTCATAATATGACCAGTATCATCAGCTTGTGCAATAACTGCATACTGCTTGCAAATGGCGAGATACAAATGACCGGCAAAACACCTCAAGTGGTTGAAACTTACATTAAAAACAACCTCAATCTCGGCGCTTTAAGGGATTGGTCGCAGCAAAGTAAAAAACCCGGCAATGAAATAGTACAGCTTTTGAGCGTAAGGGCGGTCGACAAGAATAAAGCGCCTAATAGCACCTTTGATATTACCGAACCGGTAGGGGTTGAAATACAATACGAGGTGTTACAGGAAGGGCATACGCTTTGGCATGGGATCAACTTTTTTACCGAAGACGGTATTAATATTTTCGACTCACATAGCGTTACCTCGAGATGGTATAGCGTGCCTCATCCAAAGGGGACTTATAAAACGATAGCATGGCTTCCGGGGAATTTATTTAACGAAGGGAAAATAATCATCAATGTGGCTATCTTCAATCACACGCAGCACCGCATTCACCTGCATGAGAAGGATGTAATAGCTTTTGAAATAGCCGACTTTTTACGGGAGGATAACTTATCATCACGCGGTGAATCCGTGGGCCGGTTTCCCGGCTCGTTAAGACCTTTACTTGAATGGGAATAAATGGGAATAATATGAAAGAAAAGTGGACGGGCGAGCGCCTGGAAACATTTGTATTTAACGAAACGACCATAGAACATTTGCACCGGTATGCGTTGGTAATGCCTTTTGTCGAAAATAAGGCGGTACTTGATATTGCCTGCGGCGAAGGATATGGGAGCAAGCTGATCGCTTCCAAAGCCAGGCAGGTAACCGGAGTAGATATTGACGCCGAAACGATCCAAACTGCACAGGCCAAATACAAAGCTGCCAATTTATCCTATAAACAAGGTTCGGCGGATCAGATCCCTGTGGCGGATTTGTCGGTGGACGTCGTGGTGAGCTTTGAAACCATCGAACATCACGACAAGCACGAGGAAATGATGCAGGAAGTAAAACGGGTGCTGAAACCTGGTGGCGTGCTCATCATTTCATCCCCCGAAAAAACAGGCGAGGTGAGTTTTAATGAGTTCCATGTTAAAGAGCTGACATTTAATGAATTTAAAGAGCTGATCTCTAAACATTTCAGGTTCCATAAATTTTATAACCAAAAAATCGTACACGGCTCGCTCGTTGCGCCCGCGGAATCAGACCGCGGCTCCGGCTTTCAATTCGGCGACGGAAGTTTCGACCGCGTTAACCTGTATCCCAAAATTCCGAGCAGTATATTCAATATTTGCATAGCCAGCGATGAGAACGACGTAAGCTTACCAACCTCGTTCTTCGACGGCAGTGAAATGCTTCATAAAAATATTGTAAGCCCATACCAAAACTCAAGGTTATATAAACTGGGGAATTTATTAAACGTATTCCGGCGTAAATAAATGGGCATTAAACAGAGGATTTACCAGGCATTTCCAATCATACCCAGGACTAACCTGGCGATTGGGCAGCGGCTGCATGAAAAACGGCTTAAACGAAACGCAGGAAAGGTTGAGGCGTCGCTGGCGGGCAAAACTAATATTTACGCGAACGTTGGCTGCGGGGATGCCGGCATGCCCGAAGGTTGGATAAACCTGGACAACAGCCTTTATAAAAATGTCAGCTACGCGTACGACTGTCGTAAAAAGCTGCCGTTTGCCGATAACTCGGTCAAAGGTGTTTTTTGCGAGCACTTTTTTGAGCATATAGATTACAATAGCGAGGTGCCTTACTTTTTAGTTGAATGTCACCGCTGCCTGCAAAAAGGCGGGGTGCTGAGGATCATTGTTCCGGACGCTGAGAAATATCTTCGCGGCTACTGCGAAGATGGCTGGGACTACCTCAAAAAAACGCGCCCACTGAACGACGACCTGAGCGATGGATTGATGGGCGGGCAATACCGCACGAAAATGCAGTTGATAAACGAAGTGTTTCGCCAAAGCGGAGAGCATAAATATGCCTGGGATTTTGAAACCATGAAATTAGTGATCAATGAAGCAGGATTTGAGCATGTTTACCAAATGGAATATGGAAAATCACACGATCCCATGCTGCAGATCGACCAGTTGGTGAGAAAACCGGAAAGCCTTTATGTGGAAGCAATTAAATAAGAATTCGTTGTGAAGGATGAAACGGGAAAATATTCTGTGATCACGTTCGCTACCAACAAGATGGATTACGTGCGTTTTGCTCTGAACTGTGCAGAATCGGTTCTTCTTCATAATGACCTGAAGATATTTATCGTATCCAATCTCGATTTTCCTATCCCGGCTGAATGCCGGGACAAAATAGTTATTGTGCCCGCCCGAGCCGAAGATGCAGCCTTAGGTATCGGTATAAAGCTTTATATTGACGAATATGTACAAACGGAACATACCCTTTTTATCGATTCCGATTGTATAGTTTTCGGCGACCTGGACGAAATATTCCGGTTATGTGAAGGCATGGACGTCAGTGTCGCCGGCAATATTGTACCTACCGAGCACTGGTGCGGTAAAACGCAGGCACAAACAATACAAGATAACTGGGGGATTGAAAAAATTACCCGGTTTAATGGCGGGCTTTATTACATCAGGAAATCGGATACCACCAAAAGAATATTTACCAACGCACGTAAAATAGCGGACAAGTATGATGACTACGGTTTCGACCGGATCAAGAACAAATGGATAAACGAGGAAGCGCCTTTGGGTATCGCCATGACGCTCGAAAATCAAAAACCCATTCCTGATGATGGCCGCTTTATGACCGATCTTTATACGGACCAGCGGCCAACCAAAATAAACGTGCTGACAGGCGCCAGGCTTTTGCGTAATCCGCCATTACCCAACCGGAAGCACCGCCCCTGGTACCCTGGTCGTTTTTCGCCGGTCGTCCTGCATTTCGGAGGCAGCAATTTAAATTCATATCCGTACAAGTCGCAAAATTTGCTGCTGAAATTAAACAGGATGCATATTCCCGGCTTTATGGCGACGCTGCTGGTCAATATTTTCGTCCACGTGCCGTACAAGGGCTATCACTGGCTCAGATCGTTTGATAAAGAATGAGCGATATATCGATTTCTTACGTCATTGCCACCAAAAACAGGCTCCCATTCCTAAAAATATTGTTCAGCCATCTCTTACCCACAATAAATCCGGACGAAGAGATCGTTGTGGTTGACGGGGACAGCAACGACGGGGCAAAGGAATATTTATTGGGGTTGCTCCAGGCCGGTAAAATAAATCAATTCATCAGTGAGCCCGACAAAAACCAGGCGCATGCATGGAACAAGGCGCTCCTGATGGCAAAAGGGGCCATTATCAAAAAGCTGATCGATGACGATGTGCCTGATATTGGGGCGATAAGGCGATGCAACGAATTTATGGTCAAAAATCCCGGTGTCGATATATGCATCTCAGACATGCTGGACAGCAACCTGGGCAATCCGGCGGCAATAGGCAGACCGAGCAGGCTGCAGCACTTCAAACAATGGCAAAACGGAGAAACCAGGGCATTTACCTTCAGCGATGTGACCATGCTGATACGCCGGTCATCATTAAGCTATCTTGGGTTATACGATACTCAATTTAAAATGATCGACTGGGAATATTCCCTTCGTGTTTCATATCTGCGGGCAGGAATCGCATACTACACCGGCTATAATGCATTGTCGGTCACTACGCCTGGCAATGTTTCATCTACGGCGTCAAAAGAATTGTTCCAAAAAGAAGAACTGATCGGCAAAACAAAATACGAATATGCCGGTGATGGCGGAGATATCAGCAATTGGTCAAAGATCAAGATCATGCTCGGTACTACTTACCATAACCTGGCCAAAGCCAAAACCGCTGCCCCGGCTGTTGTTATGCCACCGGAAGAAGAACTGGCAACAATATACGCGTCCTATTACCAAACGCTGGAACAGGAGAACAAAATACCCGGGGAGTTTATTTATGCCGGAAAAAGTAAATAGGCTCAAAAGGATTCCATCCCTTGATGGCTTTCGTGCCATATCGATCATCCTCGTGCTATTTGCGCACAGTCGTTTTTCCAGCGGTTTCCCGCAACAAATTTCGTCCGTTGCACAACAGGGCGCTTTCGGCGTAAATATCTTCTTTGTGATCAGCGGTTTCCTGATTACTTACCTGCTGCTTAAGGAAAATGAGGATAGCGGCGCCATAAGCGTTAAGTCTTTTTATATACGCCGCGCCTTCCGGATCATACCGGTATACTCGCTGAATATCCTGTTCATTTTTTTAATGAGCCTGCTGATAAGTATTGACGTAAGCAGGGGTAATTTCTTGCATGCCATTACATTTACGTCGAATTTCGACGCTCATAACAGCATGGTATTTCTGCATTACTGGTCGCTTTCGGTCGAAGAACAATTTTACCTTTTCTGGCCGGCCATTCTTATTTTTTTGGGCAGGCACCTAAAACCTATTGCCATTGCATTTGTGCTTTACGCTTGTGTCGCCAGGGTGATCTCGTATAAATTTCCGGGGCACGACCCGGTGCTGCTCGCGCCATTCTTTTCAAACTCCGATTCCATTTTTATCGGCGCATTTGGGGCCATTATATTTTTCGAAGACAGTAACATCGTCAAGCTCAGGATATTCAGATCATATCTTGCGCAATTAGCCGTTATCGGTATCATCATCCTGTTCAAGTATTTCGTATCCCACGGCATATTAGGCAAAATTTCATTACCATTTAGCAATACCGTCGCCGGTTGTGGGGTACTATTCCTGCTCCTCTGCTATATCGAACCTTCGGAAAGTCCTGTTTACAAGCTGCTCAACAGCCGCGTAATAGTGCACATCGGAATACTATCTTATAGCCTGTACATCTGGCAGGAATTCTTTTTTGTAGAAAAGTTTAACAATATATTCTTCACATTCCCATACAACTGGGCACTGATCTACATCGTGGCGCTGGCGTCGTACTACCTTTGGGAGAAACCATTCCTGAAGCTGAAAGACCGCTTCCATAATAAAGTCCCGGTCCCGTTAAACACTCCTCTTGCCGAAGCAACTTATCAGACTCAGGTTTCAAAACGGGCTTAGTTTTGATGCCTTCAAAAAGGACGTTTTCGACATATACGGGTTATCCGAAGTATTTGAATTCGAGGAATCAGACGACCCGGACTATATCGTCTTCGGGCCGTACGGCATTAATATTCCAAAGCCGGGGAAATATACCCGCATAGGTTATTTCTGCGAAAACATCGTACCCGACCTGTCAATTTGCGACTGGGCATTTGGAGTAATGCCTGAAGAAAAGATTAACAACCCACGTTACCGGAGGATACAGTGGCACGGCCTCGACCCGCGGCAATTAATAAAGCCCCGGAATTATGACGCGACAGCGATCCTCCGAAATAAGAAACACTTCTGTAACTTTTTATACTCGCACCCCGTCTCCTACCGGGAAGAATTTTTCAGGCAGTTGTCGAAATATAAAAAAGTTGACGCGCCCGGGAAGTCGATGAACAACATGGCCAGCATTGACAATTTGTACCAGGGTTCGGTATGGGAACGCAAAAGGGAATTTTTGAATCAGTATAAATTCACTATAGCCTTCGAGAATTATGTTTACCCCGGTTACCAGACCGAGAAATTATATGATGCGATGCAGGCCGATAGCTTGCCCATCTATTGCGGCGATCCGTTGGTCGGTAATATATTCAATACCCAAAGCTTTATTAACACGCCGGACTACGTTGAACCGAAGCATTCGGGAATGGTAAAGTGGCTTGAAAATAACAGCCAGCTAAATTTTCACGATATTTTGCCCACGTATTATACAGGGCCGCTTCACCGCGCCAGGCGAAAACTTAAGTCCATCGGCCGCAGGCTGAAGATGAAATATCAGTTTGATAAGCTAGATTTTACGCCGCTGATCGACCGCATTATCGAACTGGACAAGGACGACAGCAAATATATCGAGGTTTTACGGCAGCCGTGGTTTATCAATAATAACCCTCCTGCCAACGCCTCCTTAAAGGAACATTGGTTAAAAATATTCAGTAAGACCAGCTAATCGTGAAAAAGCCGTTAGTTTCAATCATTACGCCGGTTTATAATTCAGAAAAATTTTTGGCTGCAACTATTGAATCAGTGCTAAATCAAACCTGGCCAAATAAAGAGTTGATATTGGTTGATGACGGCTCGACAGACGGTTCGTTGTGTTTGGCGCAAAGCTACGTATCCGACAATGTTAAGGTATTTTATCAGCCAAACAGAGGCGCAAGCGCCGCGCGAAACAAGGGCTTACAAGAAGCCGCTGGCGAATACATCCAGTTCCTTGATGCCGACGACGTGCTGAGCCCGGATAAGATTGCAAACCAGGTAGAGGCGCTTGAAAACGAACAGGGAAAAATAGCGGCCTGCAATACCATACATTTTAAGCACGGAACCCCGCCCGAAGAAGGACTGCCCACGCGGTATGAAGATTCTTTCCTGTTCGATGATGACGACCCGGTGCATTTCCTGGTGAACCTGCTCGGCGGCTATCGCGAAAGGGGCTCGATGATCGCCGTTCATTCCTGGCTAACGCCGCGAAGTATTATTGACAGCTCAGGCTGGTGGAACGAGAATATTACCACCGATGACGACGGCGAATTCTTTTGCCGGGTGATATTGAATTCAAAGGGCATTGTGAAAACTAAAGGATACAGCTATTACCGTAAATACCACGATAGCGGTAAAAGCCTTTCGTCGCAGCAAAGCAAAAAAGCGCTCGAAAGCTCGTTTCGGTCGGTGTTATCCAAGAAAGCACAACTATCGTCGCGAACCGATTCCTCCCCGGCGAGGCTGGCGATATATAAGCAATTGCTCAACCTGGCGGTGAGTACTTACCTGCAATATCCTGAGCTTTACCGCTTGATAGCCAAAGAACTTAAAACATATCCTGAACTGCACGTAACGCCGATCATGGGCGGCCGGTCCATCAATAAAATAGCTCAGTTATTCGGGTGGAGGGCCGCGCGTTTCATGCAACATTATTCGAAAATTTTTAAAAAGCAATGAGGCTTTCTTTGTTTTACAACCCATTGGTAATGATCGATCGCCTCGCTATCGAAATTAACCGTCACAAGCGGAAAAGGAAATTAAAGGGAACGCCCGCCGAAGGGCTGGGATTGGGTTATATCGATAGTCTTGAATTGCTCGAGCTGATCAGCCAGAAGGGGGCTAAAATAAATGTGATCTATGACGTAGGCGCCAACATCGGCACCTGGACCATGCTGGCTAAATCATTCTTTAAAGACGCACAGGTTCATGCTTTTGAGCCGTTACCGGTACACACCGCCAAATTTGCAGAGAACACGAGGAACCTTGCGGATGTTCACCTTCACAAATTTTGCCTCGGTAACGCCGACACAAATGCCGTAATAAATGTTTCCAGTTTTTCCGATTCGTCAAGCATATTGGAAGCGACATCTTTAGAATACGAACAATTTCAGATCAAAAAAGTGGACGATGTACAAGTGGAAGTAAAAAAGCTCAGCACACTGATCGCACAAAAGATTCTTCCGCCGCCAGATCTCATCAAGCTGGATGTGCAGGGATTTGAACTGGAAGTATTAAAGGGCGCTGAAGACCAGTTGGCACACGCCAGTTATATCATTTCAGAAGTTTCGTTCAAGGAGTATTACAAAAACCAAGCTTTATTCCTGGATATTGCCAATTATTTGTCGGGATACAACTTCAGGATATATGCGTTCGGGCATTCTACTCCTGTCGGGCAGGAATTGGGCCAGATCGACGTCCTCTTCGCAAAACAATGATAGCTGTTGTTTCATCAACCATAAAACCGCTGCTCGAGGGCAGCCGTACCAGCTTTTATTCATTTGAGGAGCGCCTGGAGCAAACCAAGTTAACTCTTACGCGGCTAAAGGAATGCGGGTTCAAAGAAATATTCGTTGCAGACAATTCGCCGCAATTGGAGCAGCAACAGCTACAGGAGCTTCTGAAAGACTTTAAAAACGTGCGGGCCTTCCATATCAGCCAATACCAGTTCAAAAACAAAGGCGTCAATGAATTACTGATGCTGCTGTACCTTACCGGCTTTTTGCCGCATAACGAGCCTATTTTTAAAATAAGCGGCAGGTATTATCCGTCAGAGGACTTTAGTAAACCGGCGTTTGAAGATTTTGCCGTTAAACCTTACCAGCTTAAAACGCGGAAGGGCACAATGTCCACCCGGGCTTACTGGGTAAAAGATGCTGATACATTGAACCGCTTTTTACTTGAAACGCTGGCTGAAGTTTATGCTTATCCCGAGCGCATCGTAGGCGCCGGAAGTTTTTTCAGACAGCTTTTCGGTAAAAAAAGCGGTTCCGGGCAGTTAAATATTTCCATCGAGTTTGCAGCCGCCAATGTGCTGAAACACGGTGGCTATAAAGTGAATTTATTAGACCATATAGGTATCATGGGGCTGATAGCC
>JAFDZK010000096.1 GCA_018267005.1 Bacteroidota bacterium | reverse complement strand
AGAACGTATTGGCTTTTGGCTTTTAACTGGCCTACTTTACATATCGCCGGCAAGCTGCCGCCGTGGTCAAAGACCATTTTCCAGCTGCGGGTTTCGGGGCGCCAGGTATGAATAGTCATATTTACCGGGCTTTTTTGGATCACCTGCAGAGCGGCATCACTGTTTTTCCCATCGAAATAGGTAAGCCCGGCAGCAGTTGAGCTGAACCCGAAGGTGTGCGCGGACCGGATGCCGTATTTGCCATCGGACACCGCATAATTAGCGGAGTCCAGATCGATCTTCAGCGTACGTCCCTGAAAGTGGTATTTCAGCTTTGTGCCGTTCAGTTGCGCCGGCAAATGCGGATCCAGCAGTAACCTGTTGTAACGCGGGTTGACGCCGTAAATCGATTGGTAAAGCCCGACAATTGACAAACTGTTCCCCGCGAGAATATCGTCTCCCTGCCCGGATTGGTCCTTCCGGCTGTAACGCTGAAAAGCCAGGCCGTCTTTTCCGTACTGGCTGAGTACATTTTTGATATAGGTCAGCGCGATGGTTGGGTGAGCTTTGGCATACGCCGCAACGCCGACCGAGCCCCAGGAAAGAAAAAGGTCCCCGTTCTCATAGGATGGAAAAGGATATTGGCTGTCTTTTGCCTCTCCGGGCGCGTAAGAAGTCATGGTTAAGGGCCAGAAGAAGAGTTTTTCCGCCTGCATCTTCGTTTCAATGGTGCGAAGGATCGTGTCCTGCCGTGCCGGATCATCGCAAATGCCGTAAGCGATGGCCATGAAGTTGACGGGCGTTACCATGTTTGTTCCGTGAACCGTATTTCGATCGTCTCTCCAGTGAACATAACAGTGATCGTGCTGATCCCAGAATCCACCTTTGTCGATATTTTTGTTGAAGCTCGTTTTTAACTTCCCGGCGCACCGGGCGTAGTACGCCGACCTGGTCTGATTGCCGAGGACGCGTTCCACCTCGGACCATTGAACTAATGCATAATAGAGTTTAGCGTTTACAAATGCATTTTCATACGAGGCCCATACGATGTCTATCCAGTCGCTGCTCTTTTTTTCAGTTTGATTGCCATTCATCATTTCCACCAGGCCATTGCGATTGCTGTCGCGGCGCAGGATCCAGCCGAGCGCTTTTTCGCACGCTTTCTGCTGACCGATCACCCATTCCCGGTCGCCGGTCAGGTTAAACAGATCCGACACATTGCTCACGAAATCCGGGTTCGAGTCCATCAGTACCCCCCACTGCGCCTCATAAAAGCCGTCACGATTAAACTGGCCGGGTGCGGCATCTTCATTGGTGTAGGCCCAGCGCGGGAACACCCGCCCATCGCTTTTGAAAGCATGGTCGCGGTAATAGTTCAAACAAGCTTCATAGCCTTTCAGATACCTTTCATCGTCGATGCCAAGACCTAATTGGGCAATGTATTGTTCATGAAGGCAAATAGGCCCGTAAGGAGTTGCCCAGCTGTTTGCGCCATAATGAAGTGAATCGATCACGCCTATCCTGGCAATGGTATTCAGGACCGCATTCACCTGCGTACCGTTAACGCCTGCCAGCTTTCCCCTGTCGAAAGCTTTTTCGTTATCCGAATAAGCAAACAGGATGTCCTCCGAAGTCTGGGTTGTTTTGCCGTTTACCGGGCTCCAGACATTGCCGTCACCCCTCAGGAACAGCCGCCGGTGCGTGTCCGGGTCATTCAAGGGAATGATAGGCGAGGGCGACGTCATAATAGAACAGGACAGCCGGTCGTCTTTCGTCCGCTTATAAGTCATAGCCACATTTTTAGCCGGCGTGTTAATGGTTATGTTTAAGCCATTTTTTTCACCGGCTTTCCAAAAGCATGAAGATCGTGAGTGCACGCCATAGCTGCTTGGCTTATCGGTGAAAAGATAAAACCAGGCAAGCCCGCCATAGCCCTGGATGGCCCCGTCCCACGTATGTATGCTTTCAAAATTGATAACAGGCGATTGCACAATATTTAAAGGAATGTTTTTTGAAAGCCTTCGGCTAATCTTCCAGTCAACGCCTTTTTTAGTGCGCAGCAATGTCCAGTTCTCGAAAACCGTAATCGTCTTATCGCCATACTTTATACCGGTTATTTGAATGCCTGAGCCCGTCGCTTTGACGACCGGAGGCGCGAGCAAATGAAGCGAAGAAAATATTTTATCACCGATCGTTAACGAGGTGATCATCCCATCCGGCGCATTTACGACTGTCTTTCCATCCACCGACAGGGAGCTGACGGCCACGCCCGCTGAAAGGTCAAGAACCAGCTTAATTTTGCCGGAACTGACTACGTATTTCCCGGTATCTTTCAATGAGGCCCCATGGGCCAGCGCTGTGAGCGGGCATTGACAGCATATAACAAGTGAAGTAAATAAGAGCAACGTTCGGGTCTTCATAAGTGTAGTATATAGTTCTCAACGCTGCGGGACTAAAAAGCGTAGCATCCAAATGTATTGAAAATCCGCTGTTGCAAACAATCATCCATGTTCTTAATCAATAAAATGTCAGCATTATTAGCCGAGGAAAAAACGATTGTACAGAAATAATAAAGCCCCTTAGTCTTGCACTTTGGGGCTTCATACCTAAACGTTATAACATTTAGCAACAGGTTGTTGCTAATGAATATTTAAATATATGATTATTCGTCTTTTTTTCGATTATTGATGACCCTATATATTTAGATTTAGAAAATGAAAGAGAACGTATCCCTGGACAAGCTATTTCCTGAACTTGAATTTAATTCATCTGAAGATGTTTGGTGCTTTGCCGATCTTTTTGTGAAGAACTGCTTAGCTGATAATAAGGCTATGCAGCGTGGTTTGGAGGGCCTGCTTATCAAGTGGTTTGCGGAGATACCTGTCTGCATACTGCTGCGTTAATGAACTTTTATCCTGTGGCAGGGTTGACATCACAGCGATGCGCAAATCCTTGTTGGCGGCGTTTGATTTAAGTTGCGCGCAAATACATGCGCCGTCTTTGCGGCTAAGCGCGCAATCAATAAAAAGAATGTCCGGGCGCAGCGCTTCGATCTCCCAGGCGCTTAGCTGATCGACAGAACTATATACGTCCATTTTCAATTCAACGGCGCAATAATTAATGAGGTTCAGGGCCTCAACGTCTTGATCAATGACGATTAGTCTTTTCATACTATACAAATTACTAAACTAGCGGCTAAGCAGCTTTGAATAAATGACTTTGATCAGTTTTTCAGCTGATATTTGCGGCAAACATCAATCGGCTAATTTATTACGGGATAATAAACGCCAATTTTTGGTTAATATCTTCTTATCGAGGATGGCGGCAACCTGTTTATTTTTGCCGCCAGGCCGCATCTGTTGTGGCCTGTGATAAGGTTTAGGTTTAAAGCTCCAAAGTGCAAGACTAAGGAGCTTTTATTTTTTATTGTCCGCGAAGTATAAGCCAAAGGAGTTTTCGTCACGTGTACCCATAAAGTTACTGCCGGTTGTCAATGTGTATAAAAGCGGACATGAACGACCAGCCGATCAGGGAACTTTACCAGCGGTACCTCAACGGCCGGACCACCGAGCAGGAAACGATCCAAATCCTGCAGATGCTCGCCCATCCTGCCAAACAAGAGCTGGCTGAATCCCTGTTGCATGATTCCTTCGAGCTGGAAGCGGCGGCGCATGAACTGTCCGAAGAACAACAGCAACGGATCTTGTCCGACATGCTCAAAACCCGTTCAACATGACGGCCAATCTATCGTCTGAATTTCTTGCCCGTCTCATTCAGCGGCACCGCCGTGTCATTCTTTGGCTGCGACATGACAAACAGGCTTTCCATGTTATCGACTTTGGGCAGCTTCGAGAGTACATGGATAAGCAGGTGATTATATTCATCCATGTCCTTTACAGCGATCTTTAACAGGAAATCGAATTTGCCCGTCAGGTGGCTGCACTCCATGACCTCTTTCAATTTGACAGCTTCCTGGACAAATGCCAGCAGGTTTTCCTGGGTGTGCGGTTTTACCTGAACCTGCGTATAAGCGATAAGTCCGCGGTCAACTTTCTTATGGTCTATGAGCGCTACATAGCGGCGGATGTAACCTTCGTCCTCCAGGCGCTTGACCCGGACGTGCACCGGCGTGACCGAAAGGTTCAAGGTACTGGCAATAGCTTTATGCGTGATCCGTGCGTCTTTTTGCAGCAGTTCCAGGATGCCGATATCAATGTCATCCAACTGGTTTTTGATCATTTGCGAATGGGCTTAGTGTAAAAAATACATAATTATGACTTGCGCGACGGTCCGCCAAATAAAAACAAAATTGGTTAAAATACCATGATATAGGTGCTTTTTTAATTATTGGCGTCAGCTAATAAGTGTATTCAACCCGGTTTTTAAAACTAAAAGTCATTCAATTTTATGTCGCTAAAAGACCAAAAAACCAAGCGCAAGGATTTGCATAGTTCTTTTTCCTAAAATCAAGCCATCCTATAGTTTTCAAGCATCATACTTTCAAGATTTGTAATCATACGGCGCTGTTGGTAGCCGTATTTGCCAATTACAAACCAGGTGATATCCTAATGAAGCAGAACCAAAAACACAATTTTGGGGCCGGGCCCTGTATTTTGCCGCCGGCAGTGTTGCACCGGGCGGCCGAAGCCGTCGAACGCTGGGATTCAGCCGGCCTTTCCATCCTCGAAATATCCCACCGCTCCACCGAGTTTGAAGCGGTAATGGCCGAAACGGAACGATTGGTCAGGCACCTGTTACATGTGCCCTATGACTATAGCGTGCTGTTCCTCCAGGGCGGCGCGAGCATGCAGTTCTGCATGGTGCCGATGAATTTTTTACGGGGAACGCGAAAAGCAGCGGCCTATTTGGACGCCGGACACTTCGGGCAGAAGGCGATCAAAGAGGCACAACTCTTCGGAAAAGTCAATATCGTTGCGTCTTCGCACGAACAGGGTTATACACAAATACCGGACGGATACACGATACCCGAAGACGCGGCCTATTTCCATTGCACCAGCAACAACACGATAGAAGGTACGGAAATGTTCCGTTTCCCGGAAAGTCCGGTGCCGCTGATCTGCGATATGTCTTCTGACATATTCAGCCGCGAGATCGACGTCAGCAAATTTGACCTCATCTATGCCGGGGCGCAGAAAAATACCGGGCCTGCCGGGGTTACGCTCGTGATTATTAAAAACAAGCTGATGGACCGGGTCAAACATGCTTTGCCTTCTATGCTGGACTACCGGGTATATCGCGATAACGGTTCCATGTATAATACGCCGCCGGTTTTTTCGATCTACGCGGCAATGCTCAACCTGCATTGGCTGAAGTCACAGGGCGGGGTGAAGGCGATTGCCGAAAAGAACCGCGCGAAGGCACAATTGCTGTACGACGAGATCGGGCGCAACCCCTTGTTTTACGCTCCAGCGGTTTGGAAAGACCGCTCACTAATGAACGTGGTCTTTTGCGCGCAAGAAGAAAAACACGAGAAAGCTTTCCTGGCTTACGCCGAAAAGCAGGGCATGATTGGTATTAAAGGTTATCGTACGGTAGGCGGCTTCAGGGCCTCACTATACAATGCTTTGCCCGTTGAAAGTGTACAGGCCCTGGTCGATTGTATGCGGGCTTACGCAGAACAGGAAGTATCGCATACTTTTCAACCGGCTTACTGATGGCGACGATACGAGCCTTTTGCCCGATCTGCCCCAACCCGTTTTACGCCGGGGAATTGGTATTCACCAAACTGCAGACCGAATCGGTCGCGGAACAACTATTGCCCCTGAAAACAGTACTCGAAACCGGTGCGAGGCAACGGCCGGAAACGCCGGAGGGCCAGGAGCAGGCTTACGCTGATATACGGAATGCTTTAGCTGACCTGTTGGCGAAAGAACATTTATGGCAGGAAAACTCTCCCGGCATCTACGTTTATGAAACGGTGCACAGCGGCCGCAAACAAACCGGCGTATGGGCGTTGACCGATTTGAATGACTATCGCAGCGGCAAGATCAAAGTACACGAACAAACGCTGGCCGACAGCGTCCGCAGGCTGCGGAATTACCGGGAACATACCGGACTGGAAGGCAGTCCCGTGTTATTGACTTATCACCCCGACAAGCTGATCAACCAGGTCATTGCCGATGTGAAACGAAACAAGGCGGATATGGCGCTGGGCAACAGTCACGGCATGCACCGGCTCTGGAAGGTGAGTGACCACGGCCAGCAGGAGTTGCTGGTACTGGCCTTCAAACGTATTGACCGGGTTTACCTGGCGGACGGGCACCATCGCCTGGAATCAGCCGCGTCGCTTCCTGTTTATGGCAGTATCTCATCGCTTTATATGGCCACGGATGAATTGCGCATCGAGCCTTATGACCGCGTGGTAATTCCCGACACACCTTATGATGTCGCAGAACTGATCAAAATGATCAACCATCGTTTCCATATGCTCGAAAGCGCGGGGAAGCGCCCGGTACGTCCTCAGCGGCCTTGTCGTATGGGTATGTACCTTGGTGGGCAATGGTATCACCTGCTGCTCAAGTCTGAGTTCTGTGATGATACAGCGCTGGATATGGAGATACTCCAAAAGCATTTGCTGGACCCGGTATTCCGCATCACGGATCCCAAAACAGACGGCAGGCTAAAATATGCCGGCGGCGAAAAAGCGCTGGAAGAAATTGCAGCCTTATTGCAGGAGCATCCTGCGGCCATTGCTTTTACGCTTAGCCCGCTGACCCCGGAACAATTGGTTACGGCAGCGGACGAAGGCCGTGTCCTGCCGCCAAAGGCAACCTGGATAGCGCCCAAAGTGCCTTACGGTTTGCTGATCCAAAAACATGATCATACTCAATAATAAATGACGATACCTGATTGGCGAACCCGGATATACCGGTGTGGGGTGAACGGGGCGCCATGAAGGAGTAAAAAAATGGAATGAAGGAACAACGTATTTTAATTACCGGGGCCTGCGGCCAGATCGGAACCGAATTGATCCCGGCCTTGCGGCAACGGTTTGGTGACGATCATGTGATTGCTACTGATATTCATGTGCGCCCGTCTGGAATCAGCAATTATATTCAGCTGGACGTTATGCAGGACGAAATGCTCGAACTGGTTGTCAAGGAATGCGGCGTGACGCAGATATATCACCTGGCAGCCATGCTATCGGCAAAAGGCGAACAGAACCTGGACGCGGCCTGGAGCCTGAACGTGCACAGCTTGCTGTCGATACTCAAGATCGCCCATGAGCAGGGCTTGGAGAAGGTCTTCTGGCCGAGCAGTATCGCTGTGTTCGGCCCAAATTCCCCGAAATACAATTGCCACCAGAACGCCCGGACAGAGCCCACGACAGTTTATGGTATCAGCAAAAGGGCGGGCGAATACTGGTGTAATTATTACTTCGATAAGTTTGGCGTCGATGTGCGCAGTCTTCGATATCCGGGTCTAATTTCTGCGGGAGCATCACCAGGTGGCGGCACAACCGATTATGCCGTCGATATTTTTCACCAGGCGCTTGAGAAAGGGAACTATACCTGCTACCTGGAAGAAGATACCTGTCTGCCGATGATGTATATGCCGGACGCAATCCGGGCCACACTAGAGCTGATGGAAGCGCCGAAAGAAAAGATTAGTGTTCGCACTTCCTATAATCTGGCTGCGATGAGCTTTGCGCCCTGCGATCTTGCGGCGCGGATACGTAAAATCCTGCCGGATTTTAAGATAGATTATCACCCAGACTTTCGCCAGGCAATTGCTAACAGTTGGCCAGCCAGCATCCGCGATACCGAGGCCCGGCGGGATTGGGGCTGGCAGCCCGAATTCGACTTGAATCGGATGACGCTGGATATGCTGGAAAGGCTGAGTGTGAAAAAATGCCTGCCGTTGCCGGAACAAGAAGCGGAAACATTGACCTACCCTGATTTTCCGATGGATAACTATGTAGCAAGCAATTGCCGGGTTTAAACGTTATCAGTAGTATGCCTGAAAAATTCAAAATAGCTGTATTAGACGATTACCAGCATGTAGCGGTTTCCTATGCCGACTGGCAATTACTGGCAGACCGCTGCGACATTACCTACTTCCATGACCACCTGACCAATGAAACGGAGATCGCTGAAAGGTTACAGCCCTTTGAGGTCTTGTGTGTCATGCGCGAACGAACGCCGCTTACCGGTATCTTGCTCCGGCAACTGCCCAAGCTCCGGTTGATCGTTTCGACCGGGATGCGCAATGCTTCCATCGACAGCCAGACGGCGGAATCATTGGGCATTACGATCATGCCGACTGGCTATAACGAAAGCGGCGCGCCGGAATTAACCTGGGCGCTGCTCATGGCGCTGGCGCGGCATATCCCGCAGGAAAATAAAAATATGGCTTCGGGCGGCTGGCAGACAACGGTCGGCACCGATTTAAAGGGCAAAACCATCGGCATCGTCGGGTTAGGCAGGATCGGCACGAAGATCGCGCAGTATGCCAAGGCATTTGAAATGAAAGTGATCGCCTGGAGCGAAAACCTGACGGAGGAAAAGGCGCATCGTGCCGGTGCCGAACTGGTTAGCAAGGAACGGCTGTTCGCCGAATCCGATTTTGTAACGGTCCACCTGGTGTTGAGTGACCGAACAAAAGGAATTATCGGTAAACCGGACCTGGAGCGCATGAAGCCCACGGCATTCTTCATCAACACCTCGCGCGGCCCGCTGGTTGACGAAGCCGCATTACTGGAAGTATTAAAAGCGCACAAGATCGCCGGAGCGGCTCTAGATGTCTACGATATGGAACCGCTGCCAAAGGGACATCCTTTCCGTACGCTGGACAACGTATTGGCCACGCCGCATATCGGTTATGTGACGGAAAACACCTACCGGCTGTTTTACCAGGATACGGTCAAATCGATCCTGTCCTGGCTGGACCGCAGGGAACCACAATAAATCGTTAAAAAGTTGATGATAAAATAATTAAGTAGTATATTCGTTTTTGCATCAAACGGCTATGGCGCTTCTGACACGGCAAAACGAACAAGAATTGCTCTCCCTGATCCGGGAGGATGACCGCGCCGCGTTCAGCCGCTTATATAAGGCCTACTGGCCGGAGCTGTACAGCGCCATCTATAAGCGCACACACGACCGGGAACAATCCGAAGATATTATCCAGAATGTTTTTGCTGACTTTTGGCTGCGCCGGGAGCGGTTGAACATTGAGAACCTGGGCGGGTACCTGCATACTGCGGTGCGGCGCCAGTTGTACAAGCAGATCAGCCGGAATCCTGCACAGGCGCATCACCTGGACGCTTTTGAAGAACTGATCATTTCCCCGCTGGCCGCCGATAACCCGCTCCGGGAAAAAGAGATCGCGGAACTAATCAGGCTATGGCTGGAAGCCCTGCCGGAAAAGCGCCGGCAGATCTTTTTGATGCACTATACCGAAGAACTTTCTACCCGTGAAATTGCGGAGCGCCTCGGCATTTCCCAAAACACCGTACAAAGCCAATTGTTCCGGGCGAACGAAAGCCTGCGGGCCCGTCTCGCGCAATTCCTCACCATTACCGTCCTCATCGACCTGTTGCACCGATAGGCCATTTGTCCGTCTTTTAAGGCCCGGTTAAAAAAATGTTAAATTTTTTTAAAACGGCTTGGTAGATTTTTCATTTCCCGGTACATATACCTAAACACCCAACGCATGGAGAGGTATAACAACCGGAAAGAGCTGCTTAAGATGGTACAAAAGTACCTTGCCGGAAAAGCCACGGCAGCAGAGGAAGCCTTCCTGAAAGCCTATTATGATTTCTTCGAGGATGAAGAAAATGTATTGCTGCAGCTGCGATCGGAAGAACGGCGTTTGCTGGAAGAACGGATGGAGACAGGTATATGGTCCACTGTTGCCCGCAAGGAAAGTCAAAAAGTTAAAAAGCTTTGGCCAAGAATTGCTGCCGCCGCATCGGTTTTGATCGCGCTATCCGTTGGTATTTATGCCGTTATGCATAACCGTCATAAACCATCAACGCAACTGGCTTCGACTGTTATTCCGCCCGGTAAAAACGGGGCCATACTGACATTGGCCAACGGCCGCAAAGTTGTCCTGGAAGCGACCGCCAACGGGCAGATCGCGGCTGGCGTGAAAAAATCCAATGACAGTTTACTGGTCTACCAGGAAAGCGCAGCGGTTGCGTATAATACGCTGGAAACCCCGGCTGGCCGCCAATATACAGTTGTCCTGCCGGATGGCTCCAAGGTCATACTGAATGCCGAATCTTCGCTGCATTACCCCACCCGGTTTGATCAGAACAATCGCACGGTGGAGCTGAGCGGCGAAGGTTATTTTCAAGTGGTGCACAACAGCGCCAGCCCATTCCAGGTTAAAACAACCGCCGGGACGATACAGGACGTCGGCACAGAGTTCGACGTCAACGCTTATAGCGATGAGCCGGTTCAAAAGACAACACTGGTAGAAGGTGCGGTGCTGGTTTCAACGGCGGGCAAGTCGCGCAAGCTGGAACCCGGTCAGCAGGCCGCCGTTACCGGCGATGAAATTACGGTCAAAACAGTGGACATCGAAGAGGCCATCGCTTGGCAAAAAGGTTATTTCTATTTTGATCATGCCGACATCAAAGAAGTGATGCGGCAGATCGCCCGCTGGTATAAAGTGGAAGTGACCTACGAAGGCCCTATACCCAAAAAGCAATTCAAAGGGAAAATTTATCGCAATGTGGATCTGCAGGAAGCCTTAAAGATACTGGCTTATTTCAACGTGCATTTCCGGATAGAAGGTAAAAAAGTAATTGTGAGCGCATGAAAAAATTTGGATAGCAAAAGATAAAGGCTCAAAAAAAGGCCGCGGCAGTGCGCCAACACTACCACGGCAATGGGCCACCGAGCATTAACGAACGACTTGATTAACCCAAATGCGAATATAATGATTTTTAATGCGCATTGCATTGAATATGGGCGTGTAAAAAGCGCTCACTTGAAAAAAATCCTGCTGGTTATGAAACTAACCACCCTGCTCATGACTCTTGCGCTGCTCACCGCCAGCGCCGCCGGGTATAGCCAGATTACCCTGAAGGAAAAGAACGTGCCCTTGGAAAAGGCGCTGAGCGACATTGAAAAGCAAACCAAATATGTTTTCCTCTATGACGCGGGCGACCTGAAATCAGCGCCTGTTACCGTAGATGTTACCAATGTCACGCTCGAAGAAGCACTGAAGCAATGCCTGGCTGGGTTGAATATTGAATTCACCGTTGAAGATCATAACGTACTGCTCAGGAGTAAGCCGCCAGCAGCCGTTCCGCCGGCTACCAAAAAAGAAGTTGGTTTAATCGATGTTCACGGGAGAGTGGTTGATGAAAATGGTTTGTCATTGCCCGGTGCGACGGTCAAAATTAAAGACGGAACTAATTCAACAAGCACCGATGCCCAGGGGCAGTTTTATTTGCGGCAGGTTGATCCGGAAGCTATGCTGGCAATTTCATTTATCGGTTATGAATCCCTGACCATTAAGGCCAAGCCTGACCTTGGAACAATTACGCTGAGGCAACAGCATTCCAAACTGGATGAAGTGCAGGTAATCGCTTATGGGACGACCACCGCACGGTTTAATACCGGTGACGTCACCAGTATTAAAGCGTCTGATATTGAAAATCAACCGCTCAGTAATCCGTTATTGACTTTGCAAGGGATGGTGCCCGGATTATTTATAACACAGACAACCGGAGTTCCGGGCCAGGCAGCTGTACAAAGTCAAATTCGCGGTATCAATAATTTTCTTGGCAGCGGTGACCCTCTTTATGTGATTGATGGCGTGCCATTTATGCCGTCTATGTCATTTGCGACCTTTGGGGGCGGGGATGGCACGCAATTTAATTTCATCAACCCTAATGACATAGAATCCATAAGTGTACTGAAAGATGCCGATGCAACGGCTATTTATGGGTCCCGCGGCGCAAACGGTGTCATACTGATCACAACAAAAAAAGGTAAGGCGGGCGATACCCAAGTTGATCTTAATATCCAGTCGGGTTTTGGCCAGGTCGGTCATGATATTCCTGTACTGAATACCGCGGAATACCTACAAATGAGGCACGAGGCGCTGGCAAACGACAACCTGACTCCAGGCGCCGGCGATTATGACCTTACCTTGTGGGATACAACACGGAACACCGATTGGCAAAAGGTGCTTATCGGAGGCAAGGCCTATCAAACCACCACGAACGTCTCCATTTCAGGCGGCAATTCATCTATCCAATACCTAATTCGTGCAAATTATAACTACGAGGGCACCGTATTTCCCGGAAACAGTAATGATCAAAGACAAGGTGTGCACTTTAATATAAGCAATACTTCGAGAAATCAAAAATTCAAGATCATGCTTACCGGTGAATATGTTCTTGACGAAAACCTTGCTGTCCCGCAGGATTTTACCCAGCTTGCAATTCAATTACCCCCGGATGCGCCGACTCCGTCCAATGCAGACGGCAGCTTGAATTGGGCGCCGAATTCAGCCGGGAACGGCACATGGCCGGGATCACAGGCATTGAATCCTTTTGCATACATAACTACAAAAGATTTAGCCAAAACACAGAACCTTATCAGTAATGGATCGTTGAGCTATGTTATTATTCCCGGTCTGGTAATTAAGAGCAGTCTGGGGTTCACCAACACCGGTCAAAATTCTGTTAAAACGATCCCGTTAACGTTATTTGACCCATCTACCTGGACGACACACCAGAGGACTTCGGAATTTGCCAATGGTAACAGTCAGTCCTGGATCGTTGAGCCTCAACTGACATTTACAAGGGATATAGCTAAAGGTGACTTGTCCGCTTTGATCGGCGGCACCGTCGAGCAACAAATGGAGAACGGGCAGGTGTTGCAGGCCACCGGGTTTAGTAGTGACCTTGTTATGCAGGATATCAATTCGGCAACCGCCATTACCAGTTTTCCTACGTCAAACAGTGTGTACAGATACACTGCCATCTTCGGGCGATTAAACTATAACTGGCAGGATAAATATTTGATCGATATCACCGGACGAAGGGATGGAAGCAGCCGGTTCGGTCCGCAAAACCGATTCGCAAATTTTTATGCGGTCGGAGCCGGGTGGATATTTTCTAAAGAGAAAACGGTACAGCAGTTAATGCCGTTTTTAAGTTACGGCAAATTAAGAGCCAGTTACGGTACTACCGGTAGCGATCAGGTTGGCGACTATACCTATATGGATCTGTATAGCCCTTTATCCAGTGCAGGAGTAGTTCCTTATCAAGGCGTAACCGGTATTTACCCGACAAAGATATATACGCCCAATCTTGGGTGGGAATTGAACAAGAAGACAGAAGTCGGGTTAGAACTGGGGTTTTTCAAAGACAGGGTTCTATTAAATACAAGTTTTTATCTGAACAGATCTACAAACCAACTCGTTAATTATACACTTCCTTCTATCACCGGTTTTACGAGTATCCAGGAAAACATACCGGCTTTAATACAAAATAGGGGATGGGAGATGTCACTATCAAGTATAAATCTAAGTTCAGCTAAATTACAGTGGAAAACATCGATCAATTTTACCGTTAACCGCAATCTGCTGCTAAAAGGAGCGCTCGGATTGTCGCCTTATTTTGAACAAATCATCGGCGATGAGGTTGGTTCACGATTGGTATACCAGTCGATGGGCGTTAATCCATTTACGGGTTTATATCAATTCCTTACAAAGCAAGGTACTATCACCAGTAACCCCAATCCACAGACTGATCAAACCTTTTTGATCGACCCCAATCAACGATTTTATGGCGGCATACAGAACAGCGTTCGTTATAAAAACTTTCAGTTGGATTTTCTTTTCCAGTTTGTCGACCGTCCGCAGGTGCCGTTATATTTTAGTCTATATCCGGGGCTGGAGGGCTATAACTGGCCCACGAGCGTCCTGGCCAGGTGGCAAAAGCCGGGGGACGTAACCAATGTAGAACGATTCAGCAGTACGCTTAACAATTCCGCTGTGGTTGCCGACGCCTTAAATAGCTCGCTTGATTATCAAAACGGCTCGTACATTAAGTTGCAAAATTTATCTGTCTCTTGGCAACTACCGTCATCATGGCAAACAAGGCTTCACATGCGAAATGCAAGGATTTACGTCCAGGGACATAACCTGCTGACGATAAGCAAATACCAGGGATTCGATCCCCAGTTATTAAGCTATTCAGTTCTTCCACCGCTTCGGATTTGGGTGGCGGGAATTCAGACAACGTTTTAACCAAAGAATAATGAAAACGAAACTGTTATCAGCCAGCGTCATTTTGATCTCGATTTTCGCTCTGTCCGGATGCAAAAAGCTGGTAGAAGTACCTTCGCCTGATAGCGCTTTAACAAGTGACAATGTATATACCAACGACGCTACCGCTGCTGCAGTTTTAACAGGGATGTATTCTAACTTGACCATTAGAAGCCCGTTACAAGGCGCATCCACGAACAGCATCTCTCTTTGTTCGGGCTTGTCAGCGGACGAGTTGTCGTTTAATAGCGCTGCAGCGAGCAGTGATCCGTTATTGGCAGAATATTACCTGAATCAATTAAACAGCGGTTCATCGGCACAGCCGGATGGTAGCAT
>JAFDZK010000095.1 GCA_018267005.1 Bacteroidota bacterium | reverse complement strand
TTTACCATCAGGAAGTCAGCGCCTTCGGCTTCATCCAGATCGGCCTCTATCAATGCTTCACGCTGGTTGGCCGGGTTCATCTGGTAGGTCTTTTTATCGCCAAACTTTGGCGCCGAATTCAGGGCATCCCTGAACGGACCGTAAAATGCGCTGGCATATTTAGCCGTATACGACATGATCGAAACATTACTGAAGCCATTGTCGTCGAGCACATCTCGAATGAAGCCCACCCGGCCGTCCATCATGTCCGACGGGGCGATAATATCGGCGCCGGCACGTGCGTGCGCCAGGGCCATTTTACCCAGCACAACCAAGGTTTCATCGTTGAGTATTTCGCCGCCTTCCACAATGCCGTCATGACCGTCGCTGCTGTATGGATCCATTGCCACATCGGTGATCACACAGGCTTCCGGAAAATTCTTCTTCACCTCGCTAATAGCATGTAGGTACAAGCTGCCCTCACGGTGGCTTTCAGTAGCATATTTGTCTTTTAAAGATTCTTCGATATTAGGGAACAGGTCGAATGACTTCAATCCCAGCTTAAGGCAGCTTTCAATTTCGCGCAGCAGGTTATCTATCGAATTACGGTAAATACCAGGCATCGAGGCAACCTCGGTCTTTTGGTTTGTTCCGTCGATAATAAATAGCGGGAATATCAGGTTGGCAGCGCTGATGTGCGTTTCCTGCACCATCTGGCGTATAGCTTCGCTCTTCCGATTTCTTCTTGGTCTTTGCAGCATTTTCTTTCAGACGATAGTCGATGGTCCATAGTCCATAGTTGCTGTATTTATGCTGTGGTCTTCACCAGGGACTATAAACTTAAGGGTTGACAAATTTATGGAAACGCTTTTAATTAACTAATTCAAAGGTAATTTATGGCGCAGAAATGATGTTTAGCCGTTCATGCTTTGCAGATTGGGCTATGAACTGTGAACCATGAACTATATGCTGCAACCAAACACCGCTTCCGCCAGGCCAACCTCATCGGGCGAGAAAGGAAGAATATATTTGGCGCCCATTTCATCAAATTTTTTACCGGTCGACTTGCCGATGGCTATTACCTTCTGGTTCGGTTCAAGTAAGTTTTGCTGAAAATAGGCCTCAACATTCGAAGGGCTGGTAAACACCAGTACGTCAGCGCCGCTGCCTTCGACGTCTTCTTCGAGGATGGTTTCATACACGGGCAGGTCGACGATTTTAGTATCCGGCGACAACCCGTGCTGAATGCTTCGCATCGACTCTTCCGCGCCCGGGAAAACTACTTTTTTACCGTTTGCAAGTTGCGCAAACGCTGCCGCTACCTCGGATGTATCTATTCCGCCGCCTGTATAGCTGGTAAAGTGCCCTTTGAGTCGCAGCGCTTCTTCTGATCCGGCGCCGATGACGCCGAACTTAACATTGGGGGGCAATTGCGGGTTCAGCTCGAAAAAGTATTCGATGGCATTTTTACTGCTGAAAAATATCCAGTCGGCATCGGCTAAGACATGCGGCGCAAGCTTCGTGATAACGGGCACGGTACGTATCAGCGACCGTGCGTCGATCCGGATGCCGTGTTTTTCGAGCGCCTTACGAAAATAGCTTTGGTTTGAAAGCTCGCGGGTAATAAAAACGCTTTGCGGCAGCTTACGGTTCTTGTCGAACATCGACACGACCTTTTCGGCCAGCCCATCGGTGGTTGCCGATTGCAAGAACAGCCTGTCCGGGAATTCATCCCCGTCGTCAGCTTTGGATGTGAAAACCTGGAACATGCCATCGTCCTTACGGCAATAACAACCCAAGGGCAAATGGCAACCGCCACCGAACAATTTCAGCACGCTACGTTCAACAGCTAATTGTTCGGCAACTTCCGGATGGTGCAATACTTGTAAAGCATCGAAAAGCTCGCGGTCGTTTTCCCTGACCTGGATGGCCAAAACTCCCTGTGCCGGGGCCGGAACGATCTCTATCGGTGTTACTTCCTCCACGTGGAATTCACTCAGGTCGAGGCCAAGCCTGGCAACGCCTGCTTTGGCGATCATGATGGCATCGTATTTCTCGTCGCGAAGTTTTTGGATTCGCGTCGGCACATTGCCGCGCAGGTCTTTTATATCAAAGTCAGGACGATGAGCCAGCGATTGCGCCTTGCG
Organism: Bacteroidota bacterium; assembly: GCA_018267005.1. Taxonomy (GTDB): domain Bacteria; phylum Bacteroidota; class Bacteroidia; order Sphingobacteriales; family Sphingobacteriaceae; genus Mucilaginibacter. The sequence goes on along the minus strand of JAFDZK010000095.1, from coordinate 12,705 downwards.
GCGATTGGATGAAGTGCCCACGATGGCTCCGAATTTCAGGGACAATTTTTGACGCACGTCTACACAATCCTTCAAAATCAGCATTAGTTCGGACGGATCCTCGCGTTCAGACACGGCTGCGATGATCAACCCCGGGGGATTCTCGGTCGGCAGGTCTTTATGCGAGTGCACCGCCAGATCAATAGTGCCGGCCAGTAATTCTTCTTCCAGTTCTTTGGTAAAAAACCCTTTGCCTTCCAGCTTATCAAAGCTGAGGTTCAGAATGCGGTCGCCCTGTGTTTTGATGATCTTCAGCTCGGCGGCGATGTTATGTTCGGCCAGCCTGTCCTTTACAAAATTCGCCTGCCACAGCGCCAGGTCGCTGCCGCGCGTGCCGATGATAAGTTTTCGCTCCAAGAGTGGTTATTGTTTGCAGCGCAAATTTAACGTTTTAAAGAGAGGTTAGAAGGAAGAATTACTGTTTTTATATGTGCTGCCGCAGGTTCAGCATCGATTAGATCGGCTGAAGCAATAAAGTGTCGAATTTATGCAAAATAATTACCCCAATTGCTGTTATAATTCTTGTCGAAATTTTCTTTGCTATCTAATATCACCCCAAAATCCTCTTCTTTGAAATAGTTAAATTCGTCATAAGGCTTTAATAATTGAAAATAGCGCAATGATAGTTTTTCCCTCATGCCATTTTTTTCGTACTCTTTAACTTGCTCTTCGGTATAGAAGAAGAACACAGCAGTATAAAAAGTTTGAATAATTGTCCATATTTTATCGCCACCAATTTCATTTTGTAGTTTCTTCAATTGGCTTTCTGCTACTTGCTCGTTAGCCTCAGCTTTGGCATAGGGTTCAAAATCATGAAAAAAGACCCATAAGTTTTCAGAATTGTATTTAAGCACACTTTCACTGAATAAACTCAATAATTTCCGCTTTTTGGTAAAAATATCCCGAGTAAAATTTTTAAACTCTGATGCCACTTCCATTTGTTTAGCATGATCGATATTAAGGCCATTTTGTGTATAGAATTTCCGTTTATCGCGATCGAATTCGAAAATAATGCTTAGCGTAGGCCATTTACTATCACGATCGATACCATCGTAAAGAATATTCAGTGTTGTGACGTCGTATGTTTTGTTTATCCAGCCGGCAAGCGGTTGAAAATCTTTGTGGATAGATGCTTTGCCTTGTTTTATAAGTTTCGATAACGCATACTCTTTGGGAAAAGGGGAAATCATACTCCATAATTACCAAATTATTTTAGGATAACAAATCATACCCCCTCATTTTAGGTATTATCTTTTTGAAATTTCCCATCGTTTAAAAGCTTGTATTTAATCAAAAGTGATGCGCAAAGTGATAGTGAAAAGTGTAAACAAAGACATTGCGGGAAGTATGCTGTTAGCCCTTGCAGGTACCCCACTGCTTACTTTTTTGCTGTACCTGTTCATGTTGCTGATGGGATATTTAAATAATTAATTCAGAAATACCATGCGCAAAACGCTAACAAAAACCACAGAAAAGAACGCGATAAGAAGAATGCTGTCAGCGACGATCGGTTCCCTTGTGTGTATAGCTATTCTATACCTGTTTATGGTGATAATGAATTGTCTGAACTAGTATACGCGGCCCGACACCCCTAATTTTAGGTATGGCGGCCGGTTGATAAACAAACTAATTTTGGGTATACCAAATGAGAAAGAAAAACATGAACCAGGTTACCGAAAAATACAACAAAATAAACGACCTGGGGACAAGCATCCTGGTTTTTTTGATCGGAGCGCCGTTGTTAACGTTCATGCTGTTCGTGCTGGCGGATGTGGTAAAGCAAATCGTATTGTTTTTTAAATAAGAATAAGTTTTAATAATAACCCTAATAAAAAGCTGTTGACCTAACCAGCACAAATGTAAGACGACCGTATAGTGAGAGTGATTCAGGTTTAGTGAGGTTGATGTGAGTGAGATTAGTGGAGTTGATGTGAGCGAGATTAGTGAGGTTGATGTGAGTGAGAAAGTGAAGTTGAAAGTGATTGAGGTTTAGTTTAGTTTTCGGTCTTCTTTACACACAAAACCCCCGCCGCGCAGGCGGGGGTTCTTGTTTTTAGCCACGGTCAAAAATATTTGTCGAACTTTAATCCATAAGTAAAAATCAGGTTCGAAGCCTCGGTGCGTGTTTGCTGGTTATAGTTGAGTGACGAGGTAAGATCGAGCCACTTGTTAAGCTTTAAAGAAAGCGTGGTCGCCGAGCGCACAATATAATCCGAGCCCATCCGCAGGGAATTTTGAAGAAAAGCGGTCTCGTCCATTCCCAGCAGGTCCTTTTTTAGCACGAGGTGAAATAGTACGCGCAGCGAATTTCGGATAGTACTGTAATTGAGATGTGTGCTGTCGGGCAACACCAGGTCGCTATGGTCATAAACAATTCCGTCGCTGATACCAAACCAGGCGTTGGTATTGATAAAAACATTGTAAGCCAGTCCTGCTCCCGTCAGGGCCTGGCTGTTAACCTTTAGGGAATAACTGGTATTATAACTTGCCAATGCCCAGTAATACAAGCCCGACTTATTTTTGGGTTTTAACCAATCGGCTTGCAGTACCGACAGGTAATCATTATTGGTTAGCACATGGTGGTCGGTACCGTATACCCAATCATTATCAAAATTCAGCGAGAATTTATGGCGCTCGACGCCAAATTTCAAGTCGTTATTGAATAGGTAGGTGATATCGTTTGTCGCACGGTTTATAGAACCCGTTCCGGCAAAATCGAGGTGAAACGTCGAGTCGGTTTTTTTAACAGGCGGTTTTGCCTGGTTAGTCGAGTCTTTCAGCGTTAAAAAAGGTTTATCCTGCGCATGGCCGTGAAGCGCTGAAAATAGAGCTAATAAGAAACTTAGTAAGAAATATCTCATGTCCTGTCTACCCGCTTATTGACACAGGTATCAGATTAACAGGACAGATATTTTTTTGATTGAGGAAATTACGCAGGCTTGCTGCTTTGATCGTCAGCTATCAGGAATTGATCAGTATTTCTTTCGCCATCACCATCGGTACGCTGATGTACTTCTTTTCCATGTAGGCGATTACCTTTTCCAGTACTTCGCGTGATTGCTGGTCCATATTCTGCACCTCTTCAGCGAAAACGGTATCGATAGCCGTTTTGCGTATCTCTTTGATCTTTTCCGGCACCTCGCGCATAGCCACTTCGATGCGACGCTGTTTCAGTAGCGGTAAAAACTCGGCGATATTTTCCCCGATGATCTTTTCAGCATGAACCAATTCTTCGTACCGTTCCTGCATATTCTTTTTGGCCAGCTCGTTTAAAGACTGCACCTCGATGTAATGCACGGGGTATTGATTCAATACTTCCGGATCAGTATCGTTTGGCACGGCCAGGTCGACGATGGTCTTTTTGCCCGTTTCGCCGTTCAGCAGGGTTTCGTACAATTCCGTCGTAATGATAGGATCGACGCACCCGGTACAAGTGATGAGCACATCAAAGCCCTTATTGTAAGCTTTAAGCTGATCGATCGTATAAGCCTCGCCTCCAAGATCGGCAGCAAGCAGCTCCGCTTTGGATAGTGTCCTGTTAAAAACCGCGAAATTTGAGAATTTATGTTTTTGAAGGTATTTGGAGATGTTCCTGTTAGTTTCACCGGCGCCGATGATTAGTACCCTTGAGTTGGAGCACTGGTTCAGATTTTTTAACTTTCGGTAAGCGAGCGAGACGACGGAGATAGGGTTTTTGGCGATGTTGGTGTGGGTGAAGACTTCTTTGGCTGTTTTGACGACGGTGCTCATCACTAATCGCAGGTAGTCGCCTGTCAGGCCCGCCTCCTGGCAGGTTTCGTACGCCTTTCGCATTTGCGCCAGTATCTCCTTTTCACCGACGATCATGCTCTCCAGCGAGCAGGACGTACGCAGCAGGTGGTTTAGCGCTTCGGAATCAGAGTAAATATTCACCGCATCCAGGAACATACGCATGTTCTCGGAGCAAAGACCCAGGTCGAGGGCGCAAAGAAAATTTTCGGCAAAGGTCCTGTCGACGGGCTTGCTGGTTGCCATCACAAACTCCACGCGGTTACAGGTGCCCAGGTAAAACAGTTCCTCAATATCAAAATCGGCTTTAAGCCTCAGCAATTTGTCATTCAGGTTTTCCTGGCAGATCACCAACTTACCCAACTCCTTTAATCCGATCTGCTTGTGTGTAAAAGCGATAACCTTTAGATGCTTCAACTCAGTTAAATTTTGACCCAACAAATGTAACCGGTTTACCATAGCGTAATGTCAACACTTTGTCAAACACTTTAATTTAGAATGTTTATAAATTACTGTCTTTTCGACGTATAGTGCCTTTTTTCTCGTCTTGTATCAGCCGCAAATAGTAATATATTTGAGGTATCATGCTCACCAACTTTTTACGGTTCCTGAAGACACTGGTTTCATCCGCTGATGTCCGGTGGGATAATTTAAGGATATTTATCTCAAAAGACAGCAGGGTCGACAAGGATACAAAAATTAATGCACCTGCTAAACTGGTGGACGTTTCCGTAGGCAAGGGCACATATATCGCGTTTAATGCAACGATTACGAACACTTCGATAGGCAAGTTTTGCTCCATCGGCCCAAACCTGCTTTGCGGCTGGGGCGTACATCCGCTCAACGGAATTTCCACTTCCCCGGTGTTCTACTCTACTAAAAAACAGGCAGGATTTACCCTGTCAAAAACCGATAAGATCGAGGAACGCAAACCTATAAAAATAGGTAATGATGTGTTTATCGGCGCTAATGTGGTCATCCTCGACGGCGTGGAGATTGGCGACGGCGCGGTTATTGGCGCGGGGGCAGTTGTTAATAAGGACATTCCACCGTATGCAGTAGCCGTTGGTGTTCCGATACAAGTTATCCGATACCGATTCGACGAAAACATTATCACGAAATTACAAAACAAACGCTGGTGGGATGGCGGCGAGGAAGAACTACGACGCGTTGAAGCAATGTTTTTTGATGTGGAAGGATTTTTGACCGGCAACTAAAAACTACACCAAGATCAACCTCAACCTCATGATAATAAAAACGGCACATGCCAAGCGATATCTCGGCCTACGCATCGCGGCCACATTTATAGATTATGGCATCTATTTTTTATTATTTTTTGTTTACATCCGTGTATTTGGTGGGCAAACCGATGAGGGTGTCTACCAGGTTAATGGACTACTTGCGTTGCCGGTTGTTTTATTCTGGTTCCTTTATTTCGTCGTTTTAGAAGCATACAATCAAGCTACACCAGGGCATGATCTGATGCGGTTAGTAGTGGTAAAACCAGATGGCGAAAAACCGGGAGTAGTGGATACCCTGAAACGTCGAATACTTGACCCCATCGATATCTTCATATATGGCATTCCCGCTATGATCGCTATCTGCAATACCCAAAATTTCAAAGATTGGGCGATCTGTTTGCGGACACTGTTGTTGTCAAAAAAACTGATATAACCCAACGAGAAGTGACGTTTTAAGGCCGCGTTTCCAGGTAAAAGGACGTTTCTGTCATTTTAAGGCTAAACATTACAGTAAAGCAACCGGTAGTTAGCCAATAATTACGATACTTGCGTATGTATTTGGGAAGCGCGTCGAAAAAGGGAGGTAAATTTTTAAACCCGGTTCCTACGGAACTTGGGGGCTTCGGCAAGATGGTTCCGATATTAAGGGCCTATGCCCGGAATACCGCCGAGGTTGTTCCCGTTCATCCCTTAGGGCCTTTTCAAACGGATCCATCAGTTTATAAAAAGCGACTGCCGGGCGGTTTAAGGATAACATGGATCGGGCATTCAAGCCTGCTGATCGAGATCGACGGCAAACGCATCCTGACCGATCCTGTCTGGAGCGAGCGCGCGTCATTCTCGTCGTTCATGGGGCCGAAGCGTTTTTTTGAACCGCCGCTTGCGTTAAACGATTTGCCGAAACTGGATGCCGTACTTATCTCGCACGACCATTACGACCACCTCGATAAGGATACCATTAAATTCTTCGCGGGGACGAACATTCCCTTTTTCTGTTCGCTTGGCGTAAACCGTTACCTTGAAAAGTGGGGGATCAACCCCAACTTTATCGAGGAAATAGATTGGGGCGACAGCGTACTGGTTGGAAATGATGTAGTTTTGACCGCGACTCCCGCCAGGCACTTTTCAGGCCGCGGAATTTTCAACCGGAATGAAACGCTCTGGTCGTCGTTCGTGATCAAAGGGCCGGAACACAATATTTTCTACGGCGCCGATTCGGGCTGGTTCGCGGGTTTTAAAGACATTGGCGACACCTTCGGCCCTTTCGACCTGACCATGTTAGAGATAGGCGCTTATGGCAAATACTGGCCGGACATACACATGGGTCCCGGCCATGCGTCCAGCGCACACCTGGCCCTGCGGGGCAAGCTAATGATGCCCATACACTGGGGCACTTTCAACCTGGCGCTCCACGACTGGTACGAGCCGATAGAAAAGCTGCTGCAATACGCAGAAGAAAAAAACATCGATCTTTTCATCCCCGAACCCGGAAAACCCACCGAAGTAAAAGGGCCGCTCAACTCGGAGTGGTGGATTGGGGGTAGGAAGTCCTAAGTAACGAGTCTTGAGTCGACTTGGACTAAAGACTATCGACTTAGGCCTTCAAACCTCCCCTTCAAACCTCAACCCAATTTGCCGTCTCGCTTCGTCGAGCATAGTCATCATGCCACGAGACAGATCGTAGGTAATAACCGGGCTTTCGGTTTGCCCGCTGCGGACCAGGTCGCAAAAGTGCGTGATCTCATAATTCAGCCCGCCTGCGGTGAAAGGTTCATAAAGTTCGACGGTATGGCCGTCAAGGTAATTGATCGTGGCCTTGACCGGGTTCCACCAGTTTTGATGAATGGTAATATGACCGAGTGTGCCGGCGATAAGCGCATCGCCTTTTCCGTGCATGTCGAACCCGCAATAAAGCTGGGCGTAACCGCCCCGGTGCTGGGTTTGGAAGATAGAGAACATATCGACTTCCAGGCCGCTGAAACGGCCCATGGCCTGCAGGCCGGTCATTGGGCCGAGCCAGTCGAGCGCCAAAAATGCTTCGTAAGGCGCAATCTGCATAATGGCGCCGCCTGCGAGGTCGTAGCTAAAATTGGGATGATCGTGCGCCAGGTCGGCGACGGCCGAACCGGCGCGAACATAGCCCACGTCGCCGATGGGATCCGTTAATAAATACTCCTTTAGTCTGCGGTATAGCGGAAAGAACGGGGGTTTCATCCCTTCCATAAAAAGCAGGTTATTTGCTATGGCTGCTTTCAAAATATCTTCAAGCTGCCCAAGATTGACCGTGGCAGGCTTTTCGCACAGCACGTGCTTGCCGGCATTGAGCGCGGCCATGCTGTAAAAAGCGTGGCTGTCCGGCAAGGTGGCGACGTAAACCACATCGATATCGCTCGCAAGCAGTTCATCTAACGTGCCGCAAGCCTTACCGCCATATTTTTCGGTAAACGCCTTAACACTTTCCAGCCGGCGCGACCAGGCAGCGGTCACCGAAGCGGCTTCGACGGCTTCGAGCCCTTGCATAAAGCGGTGACTAATGCGCCCGCAGCCGATGATGCCGAATTTGATTTTAGTCATAAGTCAAAAGTCCTGAGTCTTAAGTCGGAACAGACTCAGAACTCAGGACTTCCGACTCAAGACTTAAATTATTGGTATTGTATATAAATCGGGTGCGGTTTGTACATCTTCATCACTTCCTCGGGCGTCAGCATGTGATGCGGCGGCTGCCAGGAGTCATTTTTGTAAAACAATTTAAAGCCGGTAAACTGTACCGGGTCGTGATAAATATAATCGCGGTAGGTGCCGGTTTTTAAATCGGGCGGGCCAAAACCATCCATATCCATCACGAGTTGAATTTCGGGATGAAGTTTAATGTTTTGATAGTTAGTGAGCATTTTACGTGTAAAACGGTGCACAATTAAAATTTTGGGCGGCAGGTGATATTTCTTCACCACATTGGTTAAGTAACCCGAAACATAGTTAACATCGGCGGCATCGTAAGTGCCTATTTTTTTGCCTGGATGTGTACCGTCCTTCATAGAAAATTCGGGGTCGATGCCGCAATGTACATCGGGCATTTCCCAATATTTTTCCAGCTTGGGCAACTCCGCGTGAATATTGCTTAAACCAACCTGCAAATCCAGGAAAAGTATGGCATGCGCCCTCCTGGCCAGGCGCACCGCACTGTCAATTTTTTTATTCGGCATGCGGTTGACATACATGTTGTCCTTACCGGGAAAACCCGAAGCCACTACGGCTATGTAGTGCAATGCGGGTTGCACAGGTGTTTTGGGGTCGGCTTTCTCCCATCGCTTTATTTCCCCGCGCAGCTTGGCCAGCATTTGGTCAGGCGGCAATTCGCCCAGGATGCCCATCTTTTTAGCCGACAGGTTACCATAAAAAGCAACCACACGTTTAAAAGGCAAAATAGCGCCGGGCAGCGGATATGGTGTATTTTTTACCGGCCAGCGACCTGTGGTATCACCGTTGGCCAGCCTTTTCATCAGCGAATCGTACAGCTTATGGTCGATAGGAGCATAGTTGACCACCGGAGTTGTGTCGGCTCCGGCAACTACTTTTTTATGCGAGGTATCTTTTTTATCAGCCTGCTTTGCGCTCGCGGCGGAGCTGCTATTGCGGCTGCAATCGGTAAATAGCGCCAGCGCAGCCAGCACGAAAACGGTCGAAAGTGCGATCTTTTTATAATTCATTTTAATCATTTTGTTCATATCCGGGGCCGCGCAAAATAGCACCATTTCGGGTACCATTATGCCTAAAGTTATCAACAGTCAGTTTGCCATTTACCAGAACGTATTTAAAACCGGTCGAGTATGCATGCGGGTGATCAAAGGTCGATTCGTCTTTTACAGTATTGGCATCAAACACCACAATATCGGCAAACATACCGGGCTGCAATAACCCACGGCCAGCCAGGTGGAATTTTTGCGCGGGCAGGGAGGTCATTTTACGTACAGCATCTTCCAGGGTAATAAGATGCTTTTCACGCACATATACTCCCAGCACTCTTGCATTGCTGCCATATCCGCGCGGATGGGGCACCCCCTCGCCAAACTGGCGTATGCCTGAGTCTGAAATGATCATCGTGAGCGGAAACTTCATGATGTTTTCCACGTCATCCTCGTTCATGCCATGGAATACCATCGAAGCGCCGCCAATCCTGATGATGTCCAATATGGTTTCTATTTCGTTGGGTATCGTCGACTCCCGGCCTTTGGCAATATTGATCTGCATAATGTTCCTGCCATTCAGCGTACTGTCGCTGTCGCAATGCGCGACGACGGCATAATCGAAATGCTGCCTGCCGCGCCGTGCCATATCTTTCATCATCTCGCCGATGACTTTTTGATGAATGACAGGATCGGCTAACCGTTTCAATACGGAGTCTCTGCCGCCGTCGTGCAGCCAATCGGGCAGCAATACGCTCAAGGTAGTACTGCTGGCGGTGTAGGGATATTGATCGACGGTGACGTCAAGCCCTTCGGCCCTTGCCTTTTCCACCATGGCAATCATTTGGTCCGATTTATTCCAGTTGGGCAGTCCCACTTTGAAATGAGATATCTCCACCGGCATATGGGCCTGCCTGCCTACATCGATGGCCTCATTAATGGCATCGAATATCTTATCCGACTCATTCCGCATATGCGAGGTGTAAACGCCATGATATTTGGCTGCGGCTTTGGCCAGAGCTACTACCTCATCGGTTTTGGAATAAAGCCCGGGCGTATAGATCAATCCCGTCGAAAAACCCATGGCGCCATCGCGCATGGCTTGCTCGACAAGGTATTCCATTTGCTGCAGTTGGTCGGCATTGGGCGTCACCGCCGCTTCACCCAGCACAGCCCTGCGCACATCGTTATGCCCTATAAGCGAGCCGACATTGACCGATAATTTCAGGCTATCGAGGAATTTGAAATATTTTTTGAGGTCGACTTCCGATGTGCCGCAATTGCCTGTGATAACGGTCGTAACACCATCGTAAATGAAATTATCGGCCGTAGGCGTTTTCTTCTCGTCGCCCTCTATGTGCGTATGCACATCGATAAATCCCGGCGCAACGATCAGCCCGGTCGCATCGATAGTCTTGCCGGCATCGTCTTTGGATAGGTCGCCGATGCTGACGATCTTATCCTTTACGATACCTACATCACCATAAAACCAGGGGTTGCCTGTGCCATCGATAATCTTTCCGTTTTTGATGATGATATCGTAATGCTTTTGGCCGAAAAGCAGGGTGGGGAAAAGGCAGAAAATTAAGAAGGTTCGGATTTTTAGCATCAGGCTAAATTATGATTGCGCTAATAAAGATAAAGAATGTATTAAAAGATTTGCGTGCGGCTAGGCGAGCCGTCACTGGCCAAATTAAAGTATTTTTCAATTTCACTAACAGCATTCTCGAGCCCGTTTTCACTTCTTATCTGCTCCCCAATTTTGACAACATTTCCTTTTACTTCATCTCCCTGGACATATTTTAATGCTGCTAAAAGTTTAACGGAATTGAGTTTTTTAACCGGGATATGGACCCCTAATTGTTTTCTCTCTACAATTTTACCCCAGGTGGGCTGATCGGTGTAAAAAGAGATGATGATCACCGGCAAGTTGTTTCGTAGCATAGCTGCCAATGTGCCGGCGCCGCCGTGAAATACTCCGCCTTTACATTTTGGTAGGATCACTTCGTGATTTACATATTTGGTTACGAAAAGATTTTCGTGGACAGGCATGTTATCAAACAAACTCCAGCCCGTACAGAACAATATCCGCTCATTTGTTTTTGCCAGGACGTCGGTTAGTATCGATACAAATTTCTCCGTGTTGCCTATGCCATTGCTACCGAAACCCATGTAAATTGGTTTTTCGCCGGCAGCCAGCCAATTGCTTAAAACCGGTGAAATTTCATCGGGCGGATGATTTGCCCGATAATGTTCGGGAACCGTCAAAAAGCCAGTTATTTTTTGATTTTCGCCCCAGTCTTTTGGTCGCGGGATCAACGTTGGGCTTAAACAATATAAATCCAGCAAATTTTGTCTGCCGAGATAACTGACAAGGCTTTCTTTCAAAATCGGCAACCCCAATTCCTGCCTGAACTCGTTGGTTTCTTCTTTTACGAATTGCCAATAGAACTTGTGAGCCAATTTATAAGTCAGCTTGTTGTACCATGGGAAATTAAAGAAATCGAAATCAGCCAGGGGGAATTCGGCTGTAGTGACAACAGGCGGCATGAAATAGGTAAGAGCAATTTTCTTGTTCTGTTTTTCGGCAATAGCGCTGGTGATTTGAAGCGTCGCGAGGTTTGCTATAATAAAGTCTGCTTTATCAAAACCTTCAAGACAACTTTTACGCAGTGGAATCTTTGCTTCGCGCAGCACTTTAAAAAAGTACTTCATCAGCTTAATGGTATTCTCGCTTTGTAACACGATTTGCCCTTCCGGCGAATTCATCCCCTCCTCCGCATTGCCATAAAGCGGATGAAACGGAATCCCAAAACCATCAATCAAATCGGCAAAATTTTCGGGTGCTGCGATGGTTACGCAATGTCCTCTTGCCATTAATCCCAAAGCCAGCGCGATATAGGGTTGCACATCGCCGCGTGTTCCGTAAGTGAAAATTCCTATGTTCAACTATGTTTATTTAGTGTGTAATGTTAACGCACCGGCCCCATGAGAGCACAGACCTGCGCTCACTCTTCGAGAGCCTCAGAGTGACACCCCTCCATTTTATTTCGTTTTATAAAACTTCCCAAACACTCCCAGCGGCAGCTTCAGGCCGAATGTGGCCTGCAAATAAAGCTCACCTGTCTCCAGATTCTCTACGTTCCGGTAAACGCTTTTGATGAGGTTTTCTATGATGACCGACGAAAAACCCAGCGAATAGGCATTTAGTATTAAAAAATGCTCATCCGGGTCGAGCAATTGCACCACATCCTGCATCATTTCGTTGATCTGGTCTTCCAGCTTCCATTTTTCGCCGCTCGGGCCGTGGCCGTAAGCAGGCGGATCAAGAATGATCCCGTTGTACTTTTTGCCGCGTTTCAGCTCGCGCTTCACAAATTTCAAGGCGTCTTCAACAACCCAACGGATATTGGTTAGCCCCGACAGTTCCTGGTTCTCGTTGGCCCAGGTAACCACCTGTTTAATAGAATCCACATGCGTAGTATCCGCGCCGGCAGCCTGCGCAACCAATGATGCGCCTCCCGTGTAGGCGAACAAGTTGAGGACCCTGGGTTGCGGTGTTTTCATCTTTTTGATGATCTGCGAAGAATAATCCCAATTCACCGCCTGCTCGGGGAAAATGCCTACATGCTTGAACGAGGTCAGCGCAAGCCGGAATTTGATGCTCACCTCGGGGTTTTTATATTCAATATGCCAGCGGTCGGGAATGTTGTTATTCTTTTTCAGCCAGTCGCCGGTTGTGGCCGAACGCCCCTTGAATTTGATGTGATGCAATTTCTGCCATTCGGATTGCGGCAACTGCTTGCTCCAAACAGCCTGGGGTTCGGGACGTATCAGGACGAAGTTGCCAAAACGCTCCAGCTTCTCAAAATCGCCGCAATCTATCAGTTCGTAGTCTTTCCAGTGTGTGGGCGTGAGGAGTTGGATCATTGTTTTAGTGCGAAAGTCCGCAAAAGTCGGAAAGTCCGGAAGAT
>JAFDZK010000094.1 GCA_018267005.1 Bacteroidota bacterium | reverse complement strand
ACCATGGTGGACCAGTTGAACTCATTCGGCTCGGAAGTAACCCGTGTGGCAAGGGAAGTAGGTTCGGAAGGTCAGCTTGGCGGCCAGGCCAACGTGCCCGGTGTTGCCGGTACCTGGAAGGACCTGACCGACTCGGTAAATAAAATGGCCGATAACTTAACCTCACAGGTGCGTAACATTGCCGAGGTGACCACAGCGGTAGCCAAAGGCGACTTGTCGCGTAAGATCACGGTAAACGCCAAGGGCGAACTCCTCGAGCTGAAGGATACGATCAATACGATGGTGGACCAGCTTCGCGGTTTCGCATCCGAAGTAACGCGTGTTGCGCGTGAGGTGGGTTCGGAAGGACAGTTAGGCGGCCAGGCCAATGTGCCTGGTGTGGACGGCACCTGGAAGGACTTGACTGACTCAGTGAATAAAATGGCCGGTAACTTAACGGCTCAATTAAGAAATATAGCCGACGTATCCATCGCTATTGCGAATGGCGACTTGTCCAAAAAGATCACGGTCGACGTACGTGGCGAGATTTTGCAGTTGAAGGAGACGATCAATACGATGGTTGACCAGCTTCGCGGTTTCGCATCGGAAGTAACGCGTGTGGCACGTGAGGTAGGTACCGACGGTAACCTCGGCGGGCAGGCTTTCGTGCCGGGTGTGGCCGGTACCTGGAAGGACTTGACCGACTCGGTGAACCAGATGTCCAGTAACCTTACCGCGCAGGTGCGTAATATCGCCGAAGTGACGAAGGCGGTGGCATCAGGTGACTTGTCAAAAACGGTAATCATCGACGTAAAGGGCGAGATCCTCGAGCTGAAAAATACGATCAACACGATGGTGGACCAGTTAAACTCCTTCGCGTCCGAAGTAACGCGTGTTGCGCGTGAGGTAGGTACGGAAGGTAAGCTGGGCGGCCAGGCGCACGTAAAAGGTGTTGCCGGTACCTGGAAAGACTTGACCGACTCGGTGAACCAGATGGCATCAAACCTTACCGGCCAGATCCGCGGTATCGCGAAAGTGGCCACCGGTATTGCCAAGGGTAACCTGAAACAACGCCTTTCGATCAACGCCCTCGGTGAGGTGGCCCAGTTGACCGATACCATCAACGAGATGATCGATACGCTGGCGGTGTTCGCCGATGAGGTGACCACGGTTGCGCGTGAGGTGGGTGTGCAGGGCCGTTTGGGCGGCCAGGCCAGTGTGCCTGGTGCATCCGGTACCTGGAAGGACTTGACCGAAAACGTAAACCAGTTAGCACAGAACTTAACCGTGCAGGTGCGTTCGATCTCGGAGGTGGCCTCGGCGGTAACCAAAGGTGACTTGACGCGAACCATTCGTGTGGATGCCAAAGGTGAGCTCGAAGCCTTAAAGGATACCATCAACCAGATGATCGCTAACCTGAAAGATACCACGCTCCGTAACCACGAGCAGGACTGGCTGAAGTCGAACCTGGCGAAATTTGCGCAGATGCTGCAGGGACAGCGCGACAGGAACGCGGTTGCCAACAAGATTCTTTCGGAACTGGCCGAGCTGGTGAGCGCCCGTTACGGTGCGTTCTATATCCTGGAACAGCGCGATGCGGCCGACGAAGGTGTATTGAAACTGTTTGCGGGTTACGCTCAAAAGAACCGGAACAACATCAGCCAGGAAATTGCGCTAAGCGAAGGTCTGGTAGGGCAGTGCGCGACCGAAAAGGAACGCATCCGGTTAACCAATGTGCCAAGCGAGTACCTGCAGATCAGTTCAGGTATCGGCAGCGCTGCTCCGCTCGACCTGGTTATCCTGCCGGTATTGTTCGAAAACAACGTGAAAGCCGTTATCGAGCTGGCGTCGTTCGAGAAATTCAGCGATACGCACATCGACTTCCTCGATCAGTTGACCGAAAGTATCGGTATCGTGCTGAACAACATTGAAACGAATACGCGTACCGAGGAATTGTTAAAGCAGTCGCAATCGTTAGCGTCGGAGCTTTCCGCACAGCAGGAGGAATTAAGGCGCGCGAACGACGAGCTGCATGATAAAGGCCGGTCGCTCGAGGAAAAAGCCGAGCAGCTTACACTTACGTCGAAATACAAGTCGGAATTCCTTGCCAACATGTCGCACGAGCTGCGTACACCGTTGAATAGTTTGCTGATACTGGCGCAGCAGCTCTTTGAAAATCCTGAAGGTAACCTGACGGACAAACAGAAGATGTTCGCGAAGACTATCCACTCTTGCGGCGACGACCTGATACAGCTCATCAACGATATCCTCGACCTGTCGAAGATCGAATCAGGTGTGATCGCGGCCGATGTGATGCCGGTAAGCTTTAAGGAAATCGCCTCGTTTGCCGAGTCGACGTTCAGGCCGATATCCGAAGCCAAGAACCTGAAGTTTGAAATAGACATCCAGGATACGCTGCCTGAGGTGATGGAAACCGACATGCAGCGCCTGAACCAGATCCTGAAGAACCTGCTTTCCAACGCCTTTAAATTCACTGAAAAGGGCCGCGTGAAACTGGGCATATACAGGCCCGGGCCGAACGATGCGAACCCGTTGACAAATATGGACTCAGTGATCGCGTTTTCTATCGAAGACTCGGGTATCGGTATCTCGAAAAATACACAGGGTATTATTTTCGAGGCCTTCCAGCAGGCTGAAGGTTCGACGAGCCGCAAATACGGCGGTACCGGCCTTGGGCTTTCGATCAGCAAGGGTTTTGCTGAATTGCTGGGCGGTACGATTACAGTGACCAGCGAGCTTGGAAAAGGAAGCGTCTTTACGCTTTACCTGCCGTTGAAGTATAAGGAAGAGAAGAGCGGACAACCTGCTATAGTCAAGGAAAACTTCCCGGCCACACAGCATGCGCGCACCAATTTAGTTGAAACCGAACAGGTGATCGATGACGACCGCCATAGTATCGTGGCAGAAGACAAGGTGTTGCTGGTTATTGAAGACGACGTGAGGTTCATGAAGATACTGATCGATAAAGCGCACGATCTGAATCTAAAAGTAGTAGTGGCGATGAGTTACCTCGAAATATTCGACAGTATCATCAAATACAACCCTATAGCCATAACGCTCGATGTGAACATGCCTGAATCTAACGGGTGGAAGATACTGAAGCTGCTGAAAAGCGATGTTAACCTCAGGCATATACCAGTGCATGTGATATCGGGCGAGGATAACAAAGTAGCGGCGATGCGTTTCGGCGCCAAGTCCTTTAGCCTGAAGCCGCTATCGAACACACACCTCGTCGACCTGATGACTGGTATCGTAAGGTTCCACGAGCATACGAAGAAGCGCGTGCTGATCATTGAAGATAACGTCGAAGAATTGCAGAGACTGTCCGATCTGATCGCCAATGACGCTATCGAAGTATTCACGGCCACGACGGCAAAAAAAGGGCTGACCATATTGAAGAAAGAAGCGTTTGATTGCATTGTGCTGGATTTTGTGCTGCCCGACGCCAATGGCATCGACCTGCTGAACAAGATCAACCTGCTGAAACAGCAACAGACGACCATTATCCTTCACTCGGCCCGGGACTTTACCCAGGAAGAACTGATACAACTGAAGCGGTTGAATCACAAGATCATCACCAAAACGCCGACGTCGCCCGTACAATTGTTCGAGGAGATACTGATATTGCTGCATACCAATAAGAAGTATGTAAGCGATATCAAGTTAAGAATGATAGACGGCGTCAGGCCGAATGCGGATGTGCTTGACGGCAAAAAGGTTTTAGTTGTAGACGACGACGTTCGCAACCTGTTCGCACTAACCGCTGTCTTTGAACGTTCGAAAATAGAAGTGATCACAGCGGAAAGCGGCCGGGAAGCGCTTGAAATATTGAACAAGGACAAGAACATCGATATTGTGCTGATGGACATTATGATGCCTGAAATGGACGGTTACGAAACGATTCAGATCATTCGTAAGGAACCGCGCAATAAAACGTTGCCTATTATCGCGGTGACGGCCAAGGCGATGATAGGAGACCGGCAAAAATGTATTGCGTCCGGCGCGTCGGACTATATTACCAAACCGGTAAAAACCGATCAACTGCTATCGTTGATGCGGGTTTGGATGATCAAATAATTAATAAGCTGAAAGCATGAGTTTAGGTGCTGAAATCAAAATATTACTTGTCGACGATACCGAGAATAACCTTCTTTCCATGGAGGCTATTCTCGAAAAAGAGGGTTACGAGATTCATAAAGCGATCTCGGGGCGCGAGGCGCTCAGGATATTGCTAAAGGATGAGGATTTCTCGCTCATATTGCTTGATGTGCGGATGCCGATAATGGACGGCTATGAAACAGCCGAGCTCATACAGCAGCGCGATAAGCTTAAGCATATCCCGATAATTTTCATTACCGCGCAGGATTATGAAGATGAGTCGGCGTACAAAGGGTATGAGTCAGGAGGCGTCGATTTTATATTAAAGCCCATAAATCCCGAAATACTGCGTGCTAAAGTGCGGGTGTTCGCCGAAATGCAGCGGAAAAACCTTTTACTACGCATACAGGAGGAGAAGGTAAGGGCTATAAATAACGACCTGAAGAAATTAAACAGGGAACTGGAGCAGCGTGTCAGCGAACGCACGATGGAACTGGAAAATCTGAACGATGAATTAAGGGAGCTGAACATGTCGAAAGATAAGTTCCTGTCTGTCATTTCACACGACCTGAGAAACCCGCTTACTTCACTGTTGCTTGCTTCCAAAAACCTGAACGATAAGGTTGGCGAAATATCACTGAAAGAGACCCAGATGTTCGCCAATATTATTCATCGCACCTCGAACAAGATATTGCAGCAGTTAAATGAATTGGTTGATTGGGCCAAAGAGCAGCGCGAAAAGACCAAATTCAATCCCGAAAGGATACAGTTGCATGCAAGGATAACCGAGTCGCTTGAGCTGTTGAGGGTGAACGCCATCCAGAAGTCGGTAAAATTGGAAAACAACACGGCCCACGATGTCTATGTTTATGCCGATTCATTAATGCTCCGGTCCATACTGCAAAATATCGTCACCAACGCGATCAAGTTTACGCCGAACGGCAATGGCGTGGTGAGCGTATCCGCTCAGCCCGTAAATTCAATGATCGAGGTATGCGTACAGGATTCAGGGGTAGGTATGTCGCCTGAAACGCGGGACCAGCTCATGGGCAGTTTTGAGGTATCAATCCCGGGCACCAACCAGGAAAGGGGTTCAGGGCTCGGTCTGTTGCTGGTGAAGGATTTCGTTGCACAGCATGGAGGGTCCATTGCGATAGACAGCGAACCGGGGAAAGGCACCTGTTTCAGGTTTACGGTACCCAGGTACGAATACCCGGCTGATAATGATTAAGTTTTGACCGGACAATGTCAACCGGGCTCGTTTTAAAAAAACGACGAACTGATTATCAGATACCCCGGACACGTTTTGGTTCTTGCAAAAAGTCAGTGGCTTAGGTCCGCACGAATGCCTCTATAATAAAGCCCTTCTATAATAACGTCGACGTATCCATTCTTTGGCGTTCTTGATGCCGGTAGCAATAGCGATGCCTTCATCCACGTTTCGTTCCAGCAAAGCATTGGCTATTTCGATCGCTTTTTCACGGGTACTTATCGGCAGATTTTTCATCGATACCGGGTAATTTTGGTTTGTCCAGGGCATATGAATAATTTTTTGATAGCCAAAAATACCATGCCTCCTTCGCCGGGAAAATGACCGTCGTCAGTTGGTAATGTGATCCACGTATACTATCAGGCTGAATTGCTTTTAAGCGGCGTTCCGCTGCTTGTTTTTTTCAGGTGATTTGCAACATGTTCCAGTATTTCGCGGGGCATTTCTTCCGGCAGTAAAACATAGTCGAAGTTCCCGGAATCAATAATTTTTAGCGGCAGTATATTCGCTTCGCACGAGGTGGGGTCCTGTACCAGCACCATACCTCCCGCTTCTTTAATACTCGCCACTCCCTTCAGTCCATTTTTGCCAAGCCCCGATAAAATGATGCCTATCGATCTTGCTTTAAAATCATCTGCAAGCGATTCCATAAACACATCGATCGCACAGTTTATCTTGTCGGATCTTTTCTGCAAATGAAGTATGCCATGTTTAATGGTCAGGTAATAACCAGGAGGTAACACGTACACTTTGTTATTTTCAACAGGCATATGATCGGCTGCTTCTATTACTTCAAGTTTGGAATGCGATTGTAAAATGCGATGTAAATGACTCTGCGCGTCAGGATTTATGTGCCGAAGTATAATGTAACTTACCTTGTCAATAAGGGTGTGGTCAAAGAATTTAAATAGCGGCAGCAAATAACCTGCCGAGCCTCCGATAGCCACAATAAATTCGGGTTTCGACGTGTTCATAGCATTCCTTATTTGTATCGATAAAAGTACGCGTTGCCTGCGCGTCCAAAAATGACCTTCCGCGAGCTACAAATTTGACATGCATCACTAAATAACACCATTTATCCGCCGTACCATTTCGCGGCGCTCAATTTTAAACACCAAAAGGGTAGGTTTCAGGCACTTCGCGGGCTTCCGGAACTACATGAAGCGGATGCAGGGCTTTTGTCTGGTCTATAAAAATAAACGCATCATATCTCAATGGTATGATGGTAGGTACATAGTTGCCATAGTGTTCGTATTCGGGGTTATAGACCACACCGATTGCCCGATGCCCGATGTGGTGCTCCAAAAAAAGGTCGTCAATCAGGTCTTCAGTCATAAAGAGTTTATTTCCCTTCCCGGCATGGTGTACCAGGTATTCCCAACTGCCCTTTTGGGCAGGGGGAACGTCCATGCGCTGCAAACGGGCTCCCCAATGTCGTCCTGCTATTACGCCGCCTTCGTAGCTGCCAAAGCCAACAAGCACGACCCCTTTTTCGTGATGCTTCAAGCGGGCAAGCTCACCAATGTTAAACATGCCCTCTGAAGCCATATCAGTCGCTCTTGCATCTCCCACATGGGTGTTATGTGCCCAAATGATAGCTTTCGAATTCTCGCCGTGGAATTTTAACAATCTTTCCAGCGTATCGGCCATGTGTTCGTCGCGGATGTTCCACGTATGGGGACCGCCCAACAGCATGGCGTTATAATACTTTTCGGCATTTACCGCGATCAGCGCATTCTGCTCGGCGCTGAACACATTTTCGTGATCGGTATTATATTGCGGTAATCTTTTCCTGATTTGCGTAAGCAATTGAACGACTTCCGACTGGCAAAGCTTTGGCACGAACCTACAGGCACGCGCATACTCCTGGCCTTCGCCTTTTTTGTAGGGTTCGAAACAGTTCAATGCTTCCTGCACTATTTTTAACGATGCCGGATCCACGCGTTTCAAATATTCCTGTATTGCCTCCATCGATTCCCACAGGCTGTAAACATCAAGGCCATAAAAGCCGACTTTCTGATTGTTTGGCAACGGCTTATTGTGCTTATGCAGCCATTCGCTGAAGGCTACCATCTCCCAGTTGGCCCACATCCAGGTCGGCCAGCGTTTAAACTTCGTCAGTACATTTAATGCGCTATTGCCCGTATCGGCGTAATTCTTAATATAACGGTTCACCTGGTAACAATCGGGCCAGTCGCCTTCTACCGCTATGAAGTTAAAACCCTTCTCGGCTACGAGCCTTTTTGAAATCGCGGTCCGCCAGCTATAATATTCATGTGTGCCGTGCGATGCTTCGCCAAGCATAACGATCCGGGCATCGCCTATCCGGTCCAGCAAAGGCTGAAGGCTACCCGAGTCTGTCAGCGGGTGAGCCTGTTTTTTTATAACGCTGACCGCCCGGGTTTCGTCCTGTAATATTTGATTATTGACATAAGCTTTCATAACACGCTTTTATCAATGAAATAACAAAAAGAAGAAGAATTGTGTGATGACAACCATCATGCTTTAGGATGATCCGCATCATTACTCGTGGAAAGAAATTCGCTTAGCTTTAATCAATATGAAAAAGTCAGGTTACGAAGAAGTTTTGGTTCCCGCCGGTCAGGTGTGGCTAAAAGGTGATTTGTTTATCCCGGAACATGCGCATGCATTGGTGATTTTCTCCCATGGAAGCGGCAGCAGCCGTAAAAGTCAGCGTAACCGGATGGTCGCTGAACACCTGCATGAACACGGGATCGGTACGCTGCTGTTCGATCTGCTTACCGAGGAAGAGGATTTGCACTATTCGAAAAGGTTTGATATCGACCTGCTCACCTCAAGGCTCGTTCAGACCACGCAATGGCTTGAAACCAAACTCGGCAAAAATAAGTATGCCATAGGGCTTTTTGGCGCCAGTACGGGTGCCGCCTCCGCTTTAAAAGCTGCCGCTGCATTGCCCGGCGTCAAGGCCGTAGTATCACGCGGCGGACGGCCGGATATGGCCCGCGAGGCGCTGGTACGAGTGAAAGCGCCGGTACTGCTCATTGTCGGCGGCCATGACCCCGATGTCTTAAAGCTGAACCAATATGCATATGAACAACTGCACTGCCAAAAGAAATTAGTGATCATAGAAGGCGCCACCCATTTATTTGAAGAACCCGGCACACTCGAACAGGTTGCCGACGAGGCAGCCTCGTGGTTTAAACGATACTTATTAACCAATCATCCTGCACATGTTCAAAGACAGAATTGATGCCGGCTACGCGCTTGCTGAACGACTTTCGAAATACCAGGGCACCGATAGCATAGTGTTGGCCATACCGAAAGGCGGTGTGCCTATAGGTTATATTGTCGCAAACGAATTGGGTTTGCCGCTTGAACCGATATTCGCTAAGAAAATAGGCCACCCGGGCCATAAGGAATATGCGATAGGGGCGGTAAGTACCTGGGGCAGCTTTGTGCTGCCGCATAGCGGAGTGCCGGAATCCTATATCCGCGAAGAAACCGCCCGGATAGAAGCGTATTTAAAGCAGATGCAGAATACCTATATGTCAGGTTATTTTCCAACTCAGTTGAAAGGTAAAACCGTAATCGTTATTGACGATGGCATAGCGACGGGTAACACCCTGCTGGCGACGATCAACACGCTTAAACAACAAAGGCCCGCGAAAATTATCGTTGCCGTACCAGTATCGACCGCATCAGGCTACGATTTGCTATCCGGTCACTGCGATGAACTGATATCGGTGATCATCGAAAAACAACATTTCTACGGCGTGGGGGCATATTATCATAACTTCAGTGATGTGAGCCAGGATGAGGTGGTTTATTATCTCGATAAAAACCGAAAAAAGTGCGAGCGTCTCCATAAAAATCAGCCAGCTTAGGGTTTAGTTCATTTATGAGCAGCGTCAGGGTAACGAGTGATGATCGTCATTCTTTCCCTTCATGATAAAAAATAGATTTGATCATCAAATATTACAATTCATGTCAGCAGCAATCAACGTATCTGAAGAAGAAAGAAAATTAATAAGTGCCGCGAAACAACGGCCGTCGGTATCCATTGTGATGAGCTTCGAGCCGGTTATCGCTTCAAAGGAAGAAATGGCGCACCGGCTGAAGACTACGCTCGAGCGTGTAAAACGCGAGCTACTGTCCACTTACCCCGAAAGCAAAGCCATGTCTGTCATTCTTAAGCTGCAAAACCTGATAAAAAACATTAATTATAACACCGGCAAACGGGCCATAGCTTTATTTGTATCACCGCAAACTGAAAATATATTTTATCTCGACACGCCGGTCGACGATCACCTGGTGATCGACAACGGGTTCAGCATACGCGATCTGGTGTATAGCCGCAAAAAGCACATCGAGTACCTGATCCTGCTGCTGAGCACATCTTCTTCTAAAATGTTCCTCGGAAACAGCTTCAAGATCATTCCCGTTCGGTTCAATGTGCCGGATAAAGCAATCGCTTACAGGAACGATGTTGCCGAACGGGTCGGAAATTTTTCGGACCCGGATCAGCGCAAAGAAGAATTGCTGGACAAATTTCTTCGCCATATCGACCAGGGCCTTACGATAGCGCTAAAAAGCTACCCGTTTCCTGTATTTGTTGCAGGCACTGACAGGGTTCTCGGACATTTCAGGCAAATAAGCAAAAACGGAAAGCGCCTGGCGCAATTTATACATGGCAACTATATCGATGCTACGGATGCCGAGATTGCAGAGCTGATGCAGCCGTATGTGGTCGATTGGATCAATATTAAACAACGCGAACTGCTGACCAGGCTGCAAAACGTTGATGATGAAGGCAAACTGATTTACGGCATAAGAGATGTTTGGGCTTCTGTGAACGATGGCAACACCAGGCTGTTGGTGGTCGAAAAAAACTACCGTCAGCAACTTAATAACCAGGTTCAAAAATCTTTTTATGTAAGAGATGCGGTTGATAAGATCATTGAAAAAGTGCTCCAATCCGGCGGGGACGTTGAATTTGTTGATGACGATCTGTTGAAAGCATACAAGCATATAGCCTTGATACCTTTTTATTGAAGCAGGCTGTTTGCACGTAATAGATACGGTAATTAAAAGGAACCAAGGATGAGCACAAAGAAATTTCTGGCCGTATTCGACGGATTGAAGTATTCATCGGGCACGGCAAAATATGCCGTTCAACTGTCGGGCGCGTCAGACGCGTACCTGGTGGGTGTGTTCCTGGACGATTTTACTTACCACAGCTATTCGCTAACCGGCCGCGGCAGTTATGAAAAATTATTAGCGGAACGGAGAGCGCTGCAGGAAGCGGACGAGCAAACCAGGCATGACTCCGCCAGGGAATTTGACAAAGTCTGCGACGCTGCCGGCGTCAGCCATATTATTCATCACGATCATAGCCTGGCCAGCCAGGAGATACTAATGGAAAGCGTATACGCCGACCTCCTTATCGCCAATAAAGGCGAAACATTTACGCAATACCAGCAAGAGGTTCCGGCATCTTTTATCCGGGATATCCTTGCCGGCGCCGAATGCCCGGTAATCCTCGTTCCGGACGAGTTCAAGCCGATCAATAAAATTATCATGCTTTATGATGGCGCGCCATCCTCGGTATATGCCATTAAATTATTTAGTTACCTGTTTCCCAATTTCGGGCAGTTGCCGGCAGAGGTGATCACGGTAAAACCTTATGGGGCCAGCCATCATGTGCCTGAAAGCCGGCGCCTGAACGAGTTGATGGACCGCCACTTCAAGGACGTGGTGTATACGGTAATTGAAGGCAACCCTGACCGGGAGATCATAGAGCAATTGAAATACAGGCAGCAGGATGAACTTATCGTGCTGGGCGCATATCATCGAACCGGCGTTTCACGATGGTTCAAACCAAGTATGGCCGACCTGTTGTTAACAAAGCTAAGGGCGCCTTTATTCGTTGCGCATCGCTGACGAAATGGTTGAATGAAGGCATAGCATAAGCTAATGCTGGAACCTTTTAAGAAGCCGGGATCGAACGCCCGGCTTTCCTGTGTATCCATTTTACAACCTCGTACCAGATAACTGATACAAAACCAGTCGCAATGCTCAGGCCTAATTCGGGAAATGCCAGGGTGTGAAATCCAAAAAATAAAGAGAGCTTATTGAAGAAGAACAATGCGACGGTGATTGTTATTGTCAGCATAATAACAAGCGGTATCATGTAATTGCGGTTTTTAAGCATGGCGCCAATGGAAAAATAGAACGATCTGTTAACCAGCGTCAGAAATATATTGGCGGTTATAAGTGCCGTGAACACCATCGAGCGTGTGACCGTTTCGTCAAAACCCTTCGACACAGCGTAGCGGTAGACCGCAAGCGCGCCGATTGTGATAACCACTCCCTGGACCACGCTGGTCGCCAATTCTTTCCACTTAAAAAAAGTCGTTGTAAATGGCCGTGGGCCTTTTTGCATGGCATTTTTTTCCATCGGCTCGTTTTCGTAGACGATGGAACATGTTGGCCCCATAATTAATTCCATGAAAATAACGTGTACCGGGCTAAAGATATAGGGATACTTCCAGCCTAAAACAAGCGGTACCAACACGATAAGAAGTATTGGGATGTGGATAGAAATAATATACTGAATCGCTTTTTTCAGGTTCGCGTATATCTTTCTGCCCATGGCAACCGCGTCCACCATCTTCGACAGATCGTCTTCCATTAGAATCAGCGAGGCCGCTGCTTTAGCTATTTCAGTGCCCTTTTTTCCCATGGCTATGCCGATGTGGGCTGCTTTTAGCGCCGGCCCGTCGTTAATCCCGTCGCCTGTCATGGCCACCACTTCATTGTTTGCTTTTAGAAGATTTATGATGCTAAGCTTTGCATCGGGGAACATCCTTGAGAATATCCTGCAGGAAGTTACTTTCTCCTTCCGATCGGCATCGGGCAAGCTCATTAATTTCTCGCCGGTTATATGCGTCTCATATCCTTTAAATCCTATTTCTTTAGCGATAGCCTGCGTGGTGAGCGTATTATCACCTGTTATAATTCGTACGCCGATGCCTGCTGTATAAAAACCCTCCAGTACATTTTTAATATTTTGTTTGGGCGGATCGTAAAATGCTACGAGGCCTTTAAAACGAAAGGGCAGCTGTTGCTGCTGCCGGGGAAAATCGTTTCCGGTGAACGGCGATTCGGCAACGCCCAATACCCGGTAACCGCGAATCGTCAGTTCCCTGATATGCTCGTCGATCTTGTCTTTTTCCTGCTGATCCAGCCCTGACAGGTTTAACAATGCTTCTGGGGCGCCTTTTGCGGCAATAACGCGACGGTGGTTCCGGTCCTCAAATACGTGGGTCATCATGGGCGGTGTCCCGTCCAGCGGATACTCGTGTACCATTTTGAATTGATGTCTTTCGTCGGCTGGTGATATGGATTCATAGACCTTGTGCAGCGACATTTCCATCGCGTCGAACGGAATAGGCTCGCTCGCCCACATCGCTGTTCGTATCAACGCTTTTTCGGCGACGGACAGATGGCCATCTATGTCTTTTATGACG
The DNA here is from genome assembly GCA_018267005.1 of Bacteroidota bacterium. Classification (GTDB taxonomy): domain Bacteria; phylum Bacteroidota; class Bacteroidia; order Sphingobacteriales; family Sphingobacteriaceae; genus Mucilaginibacter. The sequence continues at coordinate 1,964 of JAFDZK010000094.1, read as the reverse complement.
CCGGATGGCCAGGCGAATATCTTCGCCAGCGTCATGCGGTTTTCGGTTATAGTGCCCGTTTTGTCTATGCAGATCACAGTGGCGCTGCCCAATGTCTCGACGGTTTTCATTTGTTTTACTACCACACCAATTTTCATCAGCCGCCAGGCGCCCAGGGCCATAAAAGTGGTGAAAGCGACGGGGATCTCTTCAGGCAGAATGCTCATCGCCAGCGTGAGCGACTTGAGCAGGCTGTCTGCGAAGTGACGCGAATGCCAGAAATTGAGCACCCATACAACTGCGAATACCAGGATGCCGGCAATAACCATTTTTCGCACGAAGTCGCCTATTTGCAATTCGAGAGGCGTTTTCTCTTCCTTTACGCTTTCCAGGCTTTTCCCGATTTTTCCCCAGCGGGTATTATTGCCAACTGCAGTTACTTTGGCGATTGCCAAACCGCTGACAGCAACCGTTCCGCGATAAATATCACCGCCGCTATTACCAACGCTTTTGTAAACCGGCAAAGATTCACCGGTAAGGGCGGATTCATTGACAAAAAAATCGTTGCAGCGAATAATTGCACCATCAGCCGGGATCATAACACCTTCTTCGGCAATGAAGAAATCGCCGATAACAAGCTCTTCTGTTCCAATTAATTTCGTCGACCCGTCACGTATAACCTTGCACAACGGCTGGTTAAATTCCTCCAGCTTTTTAAGCGCTTTCCTGCTTTTCTTGTCCTGGTATAAGGAAATAGCCGAGACCAAAATGATCGACGCGGCCATGAAGATCGCATCGCCGGTTTCGCCGTTGATAAAATAGATAATGGCGGCTATTAATAGCAGGATAACCATCGGCTCGCCGGCCAGGCTTTTGGCTATGATCCAAATGCCCGCCTGCTTTTTATAAACCAATTTATTGCCGCCGAAATTGTCGCGGGATTGGATGACCTCTGCGGCAGTCAGGCCTTTTATTCCCCAATTGTCAGGGGCGAACGCCGTATTTGCTGCTGACATAAATCTTTTATATACAAAGCTATGGCGCTGCGCGATGCGCGTGATGATGAATATCATTTGTTTATGTGAGGCTCATCATGACGCCGGCAGCGGCCAGGAGCAGCCGTATACCTTACAGTTGTAGTTTGTAACTAATTGCAAGCCTTAAATACGGATAGGTTTTGTTAACCGGAGGAAAATCGCGATAGGTTCCATGGAGGTTAAAATAGCCCTCCTGCGCCGAGAGCGCGATCCCATTTACTATGTTCAGCCCGACGTCGTTCGTTAACACATGGAGCAAATAATCGGAAGGATTCCCGTTTACGGTCGCCATCCATCCGCCGTGATAAGTAACATTGTAAAAGAACCTTTTTGCCAGGCTTATTTTAACGGAGCCATAGTACGAAATACCCGGGCCGTAATCGTAGTTCCGGCTGTTGAACGTGTAATGGTCGGGTATCGCCGCGAGTATGAGCCCGCCCGCACCGACAGAAGTATTGATCTTAACCATGCGGGAAAGCGTAAATTCCGAATAGAGATTCATCCGTACGCCTTCCGCGCTGTAAAAAAAAGCGGCATTGTTAATATAGTCATAATCGGCCGAAAGCACCGCCAGGTGCGTATTGTTTTGCGTATATATCTTCCAGCCGGTCAAGGACCCATAAACACTCACCATATTTAGTTTCGAACTATCATCTTGCCCGGCCTCGATAACGATAGAAATGTTGCTGAACGGATCTTTCATGAGCTCATCAGGCGAACCATAGGATAACCGCAGTCGCCCGTATGGCCCGAAATGACCGTCGCGGAAGACACTCTTATCATTTACATTGTATTTACGCAGCCCCAGGTCCAGTTCAGCTTCCAGTTTAGTGGAATCGATCAGCGAGAGAGTCGCCGGTGGTTTTCCCCATCTTCCGTCCAATAATCTCGTAAGACCATTCGAAGGATTAATAAGCAAGGCGAAAACTTCACCCGCTTGCCGTTTCA
>JAFDZK010000093.1 GCA_018267005.1 Bacteroidota bacterium | reverse complement strand
TAGAGCTGGGTGGCCTGTTTGGCAAAGAAGCTAAAATACCTGTGAAGGCTTAAATATAAATTTCAACAACGTAATAACCCCCTGTAAATTAAGCTTTACAGGGGGTTATTTTTTACCGAACTGATTGAAATCCTGTTGTTACGTGGCAGGCGAGGCTACGCCTCCAATCCTAATCCCGGTTCATCATTCAGCACCCATTTTCCGTCCATAAAACGCGGCATTTTAAAAGGATTGTTACTTACCAGCAGCGGTCCGTCCAGGTCGGCCCAGTCGCATTGCGGCGCCAAAGCTGCAGCGGCTAAAGTGGCGCAACTGGTTTCGCTCATACAGCCGATCAAAACCTTCAGCCCAAGCTTACCAGCCCGTTTTATCATCCGGTGCGCTTCGTGCATTCCCGCCGATTTCATCAGCTTCACATTAATGCCCGAATAAACACCTTTCGCTTTATCGACATCGGGAAAACGTTGTACAGCTTCATCGCCGATGATGGGAATCGGGCTGCGCTCCGTCAGCCAGGCATTGCTATCCGGGTCGGTTTTAGCCATGGGCTGCTCGATCAGTATCACACCCTGCTCGTGCAGCCAATGCGTCATGTCGAGGCTTTCATGCAGGTCGGTCCAACCCTGGTTTGCGTCTACATATAAGGGCAGGCCGGTAACTGAGCGTATGGTATTGATCAGTTCTTTATCGCTTCCCCGGCCAAGCTTTACCTTAATGACCCTGCAGCCATCGCCCTGTTTTACCTTCTCAACCAGTACCTCCGGCGTATCGATGCCGACGGTATAACTGGTAACCGGCATTTTAGCCGGATCGCTGCCCAGCAGTTCCCAACAGGGTTGTTGTTTTAGCTTTCCTTCCAGGTCGTGCAGGGCGATATCGATCGCTGCTTTAGTGGCCGGGTTTCCAGGTGCTATACTATCGAGGTACTGAATGATTGCATCAAAATCAAAAGGGTACCGAAACTGCGAAACATCAACCCTGCTTAAATATTCAGCCGCTGTTTGATGGCTTTCGCCCATATAAGGCACCATCGACGCTTCGCCGTACCCGATATAGCCTTCGTGTTCAATTTGCAGCAAAATTAACGGGGTGGATGTGCGCGAAAATTTAGCAATGGTAAAGGGATGTTTTAGTTCGAGCTGGTAAGGGCTGTATGTTAGTTGCATGTTAAAAGTCAAAGCTAAAATTTTCTGCCCCAACGCACAAGCCCATCCGTTTCTGCAATGAAGGCTTTTTTACAATACCTAACCAGCACGAGGAGAAATCGCGCACAAGGCCGCGCTCACCTACCCCTGCAACCGTACAGGCCGGCGCGCCACTTCCCGGGAGGGGATTTTTGATTTTTCATTGAAAACCTGATCCGGGTAATCACATCATCCGACGAATCAGGGTTCAGACAAAATACCGGGCATGAACAACATCACGGGATAGATACTTCGCTCCGCTCAGTATGACAAAATCGGTAACAACCTCGCGCCGGGCGCCTTGGTTTTAAGTCAAAAGTCTTGATTACCGGGTCTTGAGTCTTTCCCTAAGCCTCGCTTAAGACTTTCGACTCCGGACCCGTACCTCTGACATCCGGCCCCCAACTTCCGGACTTTCAGACTTCTGCGGACTTTCCGACTTTCACAAAAATTTTTCCACATTCATAAAAATTCTCTACATTTGCGGGCTAATTATCGCTCATTGAAATCGCTCAGAACATATTCAATTCCGTTTACCGGGCTAAAATTAGGCCGGCATGAGTTTGACTATGAGATCGGCAACGCGTTCTTCGACGAGTTCGAATACTCACTGGTGAAAAAGGCCGACCTGCAATGCCATATCGAAATGGAAAAGCAGGAAACCATGCTGATACTGGATTTTACCATTAAAGGCAACATCAGCCTGACCTGCGACAAATGCCTGGCCGAGTTTCAGCAGCCCGTGGACATACACGAGCAGCAGATAGCCAAATTCAGCGAGGAACCGGTAGACCAGGACGAGGAGGTGATGACGCTGACGAAGAACGATCACGACATCAATGTAGCGGGGCTCATCTACGAATATGTGAACGTGGCGGTGCCGTTTATTTCGGTTTGCGGCGACGTTGGGAAAACGCCCTGGTGCGATAAGGATATGCTGGACCGTTTGAACGCGCTTTCGGCCGATAACGACCAGCACGATAAGGATGACCCGAGATGGGACGCCTTAAAAAATATTAAGTAAAATAATTGTAAGAGATTATGCCACATCCAAAACGGAAATTTTCAAAATCGAGGACAGCGAAGCGCAGAACGCATTATAAAGCTGAGGCCCCTACATTAACCACCTGTAAAACAACCGGTGCGGTGCACCTGCCTCACAGGGCATACACTGTGGATGGCAACGTATACTACAACGGCAAGCTCCTGATAGAAAACACTGCAAACGCCTGAGTTTAATTTTCTGCAATGAAGATTGGCTTAGATATTATGGGCGGCGATTACGCTCCGAAAGCGGCAGTTTTGGGAGCCATTGAAGCTTGTAAGGTTTTGCCTGCCGGCCAGCAATTGGTGCTGATCGGCGACAGGGACGTTGCTTTGTCCATTCTCCGGGAAAATAATTTCAGTGCCGACCGTTTCGAATTCGTGCATACCACCGAGGTGATCGACATGCGCGACCATCCTGCCAAAGCGGTTATCAAAAAAGCCGATTCCAGTATCAGCGTAGGTTTTCAATTGCTCAAGGATGGCAACATCGACGCCTTTTCGTCGGCCGGTAATACCGGTGCGATGCTGGTTGGCGCGGTTCTCAGCGTAAAAACCATCGAAGGGGTGTTGCGCCCCGCCATGTCGACCAACGTTCCCAAATTATCGGGGGGCTTCGGCCTGCTGCTCGACGTTGGCGCCAATGCCGATTGCAAACCCGAATACCTTTACCAGTTTGGCATACTGGGCAGCATTTTTGCCGAATCGGTATACGGCATACGCAACCCGCGCGTGTCGCTGCTGAACATAGGCGAAGAGGAAGAGAAAGGCAACGCGCTGTGCCTGGCAGCCTATGCGCTGATGAAGGAAACCGGCAAGTTCAACTTTGTGGGCAACATCGAGGGCCGCGACCTGTTCGGCGACATGGCCGACGTGTACGTGGCCGATGGCTTTACGGGCAACGTGGCGCTGAAGATGGCCGAGTCGTTTTACGTGATATCGCTTAAGAAAAGGATCAGCGACGAGTTTTTCGCCCGCTTCAATTACGAGCAATACGGCGGCAGCCCCATACTGGGCATCAATGCGCCGGTGGTGGTGGGACACGGTATATCGAGCCCCGAGGCTATCAAAAACATGGTACTGCTGTCGAGGGATATGGCCGAGAGCGACCTGGTCGGCAAGATCAAAAACGCATTCGAATAAAGAATACTCCTGTTAACTAAATAAATGAATAAAATTCATGCTGCGATCACTGCGGTAAACGGTTACGTACCCGACTACGTGCTAACCAACCATGAGCTCGAAACCATGGTGGAAACGAACGACGAATGGATAACGACCCGCACCGGCATTAAAGAGCGCAGGATACTGAAAGGCGAAGGCCTGGCAACCTCGGATATGGCGGTACACGCCGTGGAGGGCCTGCTGAAAAAACGCGGCATTTCAGCCGACGAGATCGAACTCATTATTTTTTGTACTACCACACCCGATATGCCCTTCCCGGCTACGGCGAATATTTTGGGCGACAAGATCGGCGCGAAGAACGCCTGGGGTTTCGACCTGCAGGCGGCCTGCTCGGGCTTTATTTTTGGCTTGGCTACCGGCGCGCAGTTTATCGAAAGCGGCAAGCACAGCAAAGTACTGGTAGTTGGGGGCGACAAGATGTCGTCCATCATCAATTATAAGGACCGCGCCACCTGTATTATTTTTGGCGACGGCTGCGGAGCGGTGTTGCTGGAACCGAATGAAGAAGGCTATGGCGTTATCGACTCCGTATTGAAAAGCGACGGCGCAGGCCGGTCGTTCCTGCACATGAAGGCGGGCGGCTCGCTGAAACCGGCAAGTCATGAAACGGTTGACGCGGGCGAGCATTTTGCCTACCAGGAAGGCCAGGCGGTGTTCAAATTCGCCGTAACCAATATGGCCGACGTTGCCGCCGAGGTGATGGAGCGCAATAACCTGGAGTCGGAAGATATTGCCTGGCTGGTGCCGCACCAGGCCAACAAGCGCATTATAGACGCGACGGCCAACCGCACCGGCGTAAGCGCGGATAAGGTGATCGTCAACATCGAGCGCTACGGCAATACCACCAACGGCACCATTCCGCTGTGTTTGTGGGAATGGGAAAGCAAATTCAACAAAGGAGATAACCTGATACTTGCGGCTTTCGGCGGCGGCTTTACCTGGGGCTCCATTTATTTGAAATGGGCCTATTGATGAATATGCAGATGCGCAGATGACAAATGTGCGGCTGCCTGAACTTTTATAAATATGTTTTGTTTATTTGCTATGACTAAATAACTGATAAAATCATTTGCATATCCGCCTATATGTACATCGGCACATTAAATTTGCACATCTGCATATATGCACATAACTTAGATATTCAATCTTCAAAAAAACCAATTCCAACCCTATGGATATAAAACAGATCCAGGACCTCATTCGCTTCGTTTCAAAAGCCGGCGTGAATGAAGTGTCGATAGAACAAAAAGATTTTAAGATAACGATAAAGACCAGCCAGGCGCCGACTTTTGTAACGGCAACGATACCGGCCGCTCAGCCCGCGGCTGAACAGGCCCAGGCAGCATTGCCTGCAGCAGCTCCGGCTCCTGCCGCCGCAGCGCCTGCAGCTCCGGCACAGCCCGCAGCCGACATGTCGAAATATACTACCATTAAATCGCCGATGATCGGTACGTTCTATCGCTCAGCTTCGCCCGATAAGCCCTTGTTCGTCAACGTAGGCGACGAGATAAAACCCGGCGATGTGCTTTGCATCATCGAGGCGATGAAGCTGTTCAACGAGATCGAGTCGGAAGTGTCGGGCCGCATCGTGAAGGTGCTGGTTGACAACGCTTCACCTGTCGAGTACGACCAGCCGCTGTTTTTGGTTGAATAATAATTAGGATTACAACGATTTTATTGTGATTACACCGATACCCTGGTTAAAAAATCGGTGGAATCAAAAACTAATCGGTGAAATCAAAAATCTGAGAAAATGTTTAAAAAAATACTGATAGCTAACCGTGGCGAAATTGCCCTTCGTGTTATACGCACCTGCAAGGAGATGGGCATTAAAACCGTAGCTGTATACTCAACGGTCGACAGGGACAGCCTGCACGTACGCTTCGCCGACGAGGCGGTGTGTATCGGTCCGCCCCCAAGCAAAGACTCGTACCTGAATATCCCCAATATCATATCCGCAGCCGAGCTGACCAATGCCGACGCCATACATCCCGGCTACGGCTTCCTGTCGGAGAACGCCAAGTTTTCGGCCATTTGCGCAGACTACGGCATCAAATTCATCGGCGCCACCGCCGACCAGATCAATGCCATGGGCGACAAGGCTTCGGCCAAAGCGACCATGAAGAAAGCCGGCGTGCCGACCATTCCCGGTTCGGAAGGCTTACTGGCCGATGTCAAGGAAGGAATCACATTAGCCAACAAAATAGGCTACCCGGTTATTCTGAAGGCAACTGCCGGAGGCGGCGGCCGCGGCATGCGTTTGGTTTGGAAGGACGAAGAATTTGAACCGGCCTGGGATTCGGCGCGCGCTGAAGCAGGCGCTGCCTTTGGCAACGACGGTATTTATTTAGAAAAATATGTGGTCGACCCTTTGACTGCCCGGCAAATAAGCACGATCAGGACAACGGCCCGTCCCGACCATGACAGCATTGTTCTGATTACTGCAAGGGCAAGACAAGGCGGACGATATTTATACCGCTTGTATAGCAACCTTCAGGAAATCAGCTTTTCCAATAAATGGATGGGCGGTAATGCGTTAACCGATGAGTTGAAAATACTGTCATACAAGCTTAAAGATTTCGCTCATGACTACAGGTATGAAGGTGATCGGTCATTAGAAGATGCTTTCAATATTACAACAGATCGCCCGGTGCCATTTACAGATATCCGGGCATTCTACATGCGCGACACCCTGGTTATCCACGACGGAAAAGCCGGCCTGATTGGGGCGATAGAAAATGGGCAGTCGGACTTTAAAGCGTTCGATGAACAGAAAGATATTCCACTGTTGCGCCAGTATACTGCCTTGCGGGATAGTTATATGGAGTTGTTTGCCCGTGAAGCGGAAACCTTGTCTGTTCAGCCTAATCTGCGGCAGTTGCTCAACCGCAACTACGAGAGTTTCAAACTGCGATATGGAGAGCTGAACAAGATCATCAACCGCAATAAAATCCTGCTCGATGCGGCGCTGGGGTTTACTGTTTTGTCGTCGCTGGAGCGCAAGGAAAACGATACTTGGGTAAAAGCAGATATCTTTTTCGGTCCTGTGTTTTCACATCAGGAGGATCTGCATACTGATGATCCGGCAGAAGCATTAGCTCGTTGCCTGAATGATCGGGGTAAAGTTGATCTGGACTACATGGCAAAAATGACCGGGCTGGATGAATACACCCTTATCCGCAGGTTAGACGGTAAAATATTTTTGAATCCGATTCAGCGCACTTGGGAGACAAATGACAGTTTTCTCTCCGGGAACGTAATGCAGAAACTGGCATTAGCGGAACAAGCCGCGGAAGCACACCCTGACGATTTGCAGATCGCGCGCAGCCTGGCAGCAATCCGCCGGGTGCAACCCGAAAAGATTCCCTTTGAGCTCTTGGATTTCAATCTCGGCGAGCGATGGATACCGCTGCAATATTACCGCCAATTCGCTTCTGACTTGTTCGGACTGGACACCCATATCGAATATTTTTCGTCCGCTGATTCATTCAAAGTGGATTATAAACATGGTAATGCCAAAACTGATGAGGAATTCGCCATCATGCCGAAATCCGGCATAAAGATGAAAGGCGCGGCGCTTCTGGAGCATGCACTCGAAAATACGACACCCTATTTCAGCTATAAAGAAGGTTTTGGTGACAGTGCAGTAAGGAAGCCCGATAATGACGCCATTCAGTTGGGGCATCAAAAGATCGAGGCCGTGCGTCGGCGCTTCGAAGAGTGGCTGCGTGAGTTGCCGAACGCAGAAAAGCAGCAGATAGAAAACTTATACAACAGGACATTCAATTGCTATGTCCTGCGGCAATACGATGGCAGCCACCTTACTTTCCCGGGGCTTGACCTCAAAGCTGTTGGGGTGCCATCCTTATATGACTCCCAGCGAAATGGAGCCTGGCGCATCATGCAGGATCGGGGAGCACTGATCGACCATGAAGTGGGTTTGGGTAAGACGCTGACGATGATCATTGCTGCCATGGAAATGAAAAGGTTGGGCATCGTACATAAGCCGATGATCCTGGCGATGAAGGCAAATGTGACGGACATCGCGGATACTTTCCGTAAAGCTTATCCCCAGGCACGAATATTAGCCCCGGGCGAGAACGATTTCACACCGGTCAAAAGGCAAAAGATATTCCACCAGATAAAAAACAACAATTGGGACTGCATTATACTCACTCACGACCAGTTTGGCAAGATACCGCAGTCACCTCAGATACAGCAGCAGATATTTGAAACTGAGCTGGATAATATTGACCAGGACTTATCCACTCTTCAATCTATGGGTGAGGAAGTAACAAGGAGCATCTTAAAGGGCCTTGAATTACGGAAGATCAACCTGGAGGCGAAACTAAACAGCGTGTTAAAGGCGATTGAAGACAAGAAAGATACGGGTATCGATTTCGAACAGATGAATATTGACCACCTGTTTATTGACGAGTCGCACAAATTCAAGAACCTGACATTCACTACCCGCCATACACGGGTGGCAGGACTGGGCAACCAGGAAGGGAGTATGAAATCATTAAACATGCTTTTTGCTGTTCGGACACTTCAGCAAAGATTCGACGCCGATCTGTGTGTGACTTTTCTTTCCGGTACGCCGATTTCTAATTCACTCACGGAAATGTATCTGATATTCAAATATCTGCGGCCAAAGGAAATGGCTCGGCAGCAGATCGATAATTTCGATGCCTGGGCCGCGGTTTATGCTAAAAAAACGACGGATTTTGAGTTTTCAGTAACCAATCAGATTGTTGCCAAAGAACGCTTTCGTCATTTCATCAAGGTGCCTGAACTGGCACTGTTCTATAATGAAATTACCGATTATAAAACGGCGAAACATATTCATTTGGACAGGCCCGAACTTGTCGAAACGCTGGTGGATATTGAGCCCACCCCTGACCAGCAGGAATTTATTAAAAAGCTGGTCAAGTTTGCCGAAAATGGTGATGCCACACTGATCGGGCGTGCCCCATTAACTGACGCAGAAGATAATGCCCGGATGCTCATAGCAACCAATTATGCGAAAAAAATGTCCGCAGATATGCGGCTCATCGACCCGACCTATGCCGATCATCCTGATAACAAGGTGAATGTCTGCGCGCGCAAAGTATTTGAATACTATGATTTAAGTAAGGAGTGGAAGGGTACGCAGATCGTGTTCAGTGATATTGGAACACCCAAACCGGGTGAGTTTAATATCTATGATGCTTTAAAAAACAAACTCGTCAATGACTTCGGCATGCCTCCTGGGGAGATCACTTTTATTCACGATTGGACCGATAAGAAAAAGCCGGAATTATTTCGCAAAATGAACGCCGGGGAGATACGCTTATTGTTAGGCAGCACCGAGAAAGCAGGCACTGGCCTTAATGTTCAGGGACGTGTGGTTGCGATGCACCATTTCGATACGCCGTGGCGACCGTCCGACTTGGAACAGCGCGACGGGCGCGGAGCACGAAAAGGCAATTGGCTCGCAAAAGCCCACTTCGGCAATAAGGTGGCCAATTTCATATATGGTGTGAAGCAGTCTTTGGACGCCTATAAATTCAACCTGTTAAAGAACAAACAGACATTCATCTCACAGATGAAAAACTCTGAGCTCAATGTAAGGACGCTGGATGAGGGTGCTTTGGATGAAAAAAGCGGCATGAACTTTTCAGAGTATATCGCGATTCTTTCAGGGGATACAACGTTGTTAGAAAAAGCCAAAGCGGAAAAAAAAGTCGCACAGTTGGAAGGCTGGAAATCCGCCCATTACAAAGAAGCTGCACGAAACCGTTACAGCCTGGAGCACGCCGAAAACGAATTAGCGAAAGTCAAGGACACCCTGATCGGAATAGGTAAGGACGCGGTTCTATATCACAGCGAGTTAAAGTTTAATAAAGAAGGCAATAAACTCAACCCGGTTAATTTGACGGGTTATGTGTTTGCAGATTCAGAAGAGCTGGGTAAGAAAATAATCGAGTTCTATCGGAATTGGAAACCGAAACGCGGGGAGCCCGAGGAAAAGCAAATAGGTACATTATATGGTTTCGACCTATTTATACGGCAAAAGATCGAGACGAATGAAGCCGGTGAATTGTTTAAGTACGAGGTTAAAAATATCCTGTTCGCGGAAGGTCCGGGAGGGATCAAATACCTGGCCAATGGCGGACATCCTAATATCGACAATCCAAAAATGGCAGCGCGTTACTACCTGAATGCTATTGACAAGGTTAATGGATTGCAGGAGAGTTACCAAAAGCAGCAGGCTGAACTTGAAAAAGAGATGCCGGTGCTGTTGGAACTGAGTAAAAAAACCTTTGAGAAAGAAGATGAACTTAACGAGCTGAGAGTAGAACTGCGCAGGCTGGAGGGCGAAATCGCTGCCAAAATCAGAGAGACGCAAATGAGAGCGGTGCCAACTGTTGAAACAGGTGAGGAAGCAGATAACGTTGATGAGGAATCGCTTGACCATTCAGATAACTTGCGGATTTTGCGCCACAATTCTTTGATGGGAGTTAACTATTCAGGGGAGGCATTGGGAGGTTAACCCATCCTGTTCGTAAAGCGCCGGAGCCTGCCTCCAACCGCTAAAAATACAATAGGCGCGAAAGACGGTTGCAGGCAGCCTTTTAACTACTGAAAAACAAATTGTTTATGGAAGAAACCCACGAACAGCATAAGCTGCATGGGTTCATGCAGTGTGCAATCTACGTCACCGTCGCCCTTGAAGCGGCGGTTTTTGTTTATCCTGATGCCCCATTCTGGGGCTTTTTTATTTTACCCCTGCATAAGCTGGCGGCTTTGCCGGTTTACCGGAATTTACTGTACAGCAAATTATGTACACTGTTTTTGATTTGCCTCGTGAGTATCGGGACGCTCTCGAAAAAGGAGCAGGAATTAGATCCGAAAAAACATATCCTATACCCGCTTACTTTGGGCTTGCTGCTTTTTTTCGGCAGTGCTTTTTTATTTGGCCGGGATTCGGGTCTTGTCTTTTTCTTAACTACATGGTTTAACGTCGCATACATGCTTTGCTCGCTTTTCGGGGCGGTCCTGATCAGTCTTTCGATGGACAACGTTTCCAAAATGATCCGCTCCGGCCTGGGCAAGGATGTTTGGAACGTTGAGGGGGAAAGCTTTATGCAGCAACAGCGAAGGATCGTTACGCCGTATTCGGTGAATATCCCCATGCTGTTTTATTATCGAAAGAGAGTAAGGCAGGGCTTTATTAATATCGTAAATCCTTTCAGGGGTACCATACTGATAGGTACACCCGGTTCAGGTAAATCATTTGGGGTTGTGAACCCCTTTATCAGGCAATTGATCGACAAAGGTTTTTGCTGTTGTGTATACGATTACAAATATCCTGACTTGGGAAAGATTGCTTATTATCATTATCTCTTGGCCAAACAGCAGGGCGCTTGCAGCAAGCATGATTTCCATGTGATCAATCTGAATGATGTGGAGCGAAGCCGCCGCATCAACCCCTGGCGTCGGGACTACCTGAAAACACTGGCCGATGCTTCGGAAGGGGCCGAAGGTTTGGTCGAAGCCATGAAAAAAGGCGACAAAAGTGGCGGGACCGACCAGTTCTTTACACAGTCGGCGATCAATTTCCTTGCGGCTTGTGTTTATTTTTTCAGCAAATATGAGGGCGGGAAATATTCCAGTTTTCCCCATGTACTGTCCTTTCTCAATCATTCTTACGAGGATATTTTCAATACGCTTTTCTCAGAGCCCGAACTCGTGTCTTTGCTATCCCCATTCAAAAGCGCTTATGTTACCAAAGCTTTTCCGCAATTGGAGGGGCAGATCGGTACGCTGAAAATATTCATTAGCAGATTAGCTACGAAGGAAACATTTTGGGTGTTTTCAGGAGACGATTTCAATTTAAAGATATCAGACCCTGATGCGCCCGGCATTGTGGTACTGGCTAACGATCCGAATACACAGAATATAAATTCTGCCTGCTACTCTGTAGTAATGAACCGCCTGACAAAGTTGATCAATAGCAAAGGCAACTTGCCATCAGCTTTGATCATCGATGAGATTCCTACTCTTTATACTTATAAAATCGAAAACCTGTTGGCAGTAGCCCGCTCAAATAAAGTTGCCATACTGATGGGGCTGCAGGAGTTGCCTCAGTTTAATCAACAATATGGGAAAGATACCGCCGCAACGATCACTTCGGTAGTAGGTAATGTATTGGCAGGCTCGGTACGGAACAAGGAAACTTTAGAGTGGCTTGAACGGCTATTTGGCAAAAATAAGCAGATCGGCGAAAGCCTTTCGATAGACCGCAACAAGACTTCGACGTCTTTGCAGGAAAAACTGGAGCCGCTAATACCCGCAGGTAAAATGGCCTCGCTGAATACAGGGGAGCTCGTGGGTTTGGTTGCAGCAGATGTACAGGAGAAATATACAGGCAAATTTGATACATCGGCGATCAACTGTAAAGTGCACCTCCCCGCCGATCAGCTAAGGGCTGAAGAAAAAGGCTATCGCGACCTGCCGGTTTACTACGATTTCGGCGGTAAGAAAGAAGAGATACTGCGTGAGAATTTCATGCGCATCAATAAGGAAGTCGAAGATGTGGTGGCAGCTTTCCGAAAAACCCCGGCGCAAGTGCAGGTCATTCCCAAGGGCAGCATGAAAGCGCCAAACGGCAAATAAACCATTCTGAATATTAATCAAATTTTTATGAATAGAAATGATGAACTATCCGGCACGCTGGTGTTGGTACACCCAGACCTTACCTACGACCCGGAGAACCGGAAAAATCAAATAGGCATTATCTCTTCCGCTGAGATCGAAAATGATAATGTGATGGTGAGTTTTGGTAAAGACGGTCAGGGGCTGTTTTCTACAGATGCCCTATACGTCTTGAAGAAAGGGCATGAGATTTCCGCAAATGCTGTCCGTGATGCACTGGAGATGGATACCAAAGATTTTAGGGATATACTACAAGTTGGCCTTTGGTCTGACTCGCAGCTGACCAAAGAAAAACGACAGGCTATAGAATTGGCAAAGGCAAATCCCAAAGTTCTGGAATACAGCATGGCCACGCTGGAAGATGAATTAGGCTTGAAACAGGAATACAGCGTTAGCCGCTGATCACGATTTACAAATTCAATTACATATGGAAAATAAGGATGACCTTCTGCGTGGTGTGGTGGTATGGGTGCATCCTTCTCTTGGGATCGACCCCCTGCATAGACAAAACTTTATCGGCGTGATATGCGAAGCAAACCTGGAGCTGGACGATATTTATGTAGATTTCGTTGATAAGGTCGGCCTTTACTCCACTGATTCGCTGTTTACTTTCTTACCTGTACGTAACCGTTCAGCGAGGTAAGCGGCGTTTTCAGCTCGTGGCTCACCATACTGATGAAGTCGTTCTTGCGCTGCTCGTTCTCCTTCATTTCGGTAATGTCCACAGTGGCGCTGATATACCCGGCGAAGGCGCCGTCGGTGCGGAAACGGGGCGTGCCCCTGGCCAGCAGCCACCGGTAGCCGCCCTGCTTATCGGGCATACGGAACTCCCATTGGAAAGGCACCTTCTTGCTGATGGCTTCTGACCACAAATTGGCGACCCGCTCGCGGTCGTCGGCATGCATCAGATCGATCCAGCCGTCTTTTTGAAGATCGGTCACCGTGCGCCCGGTGGCGCGGGTCCAGGCCTCGTTGAAATAGACGGCCGCGCCGTCTTCGTCGCTAACACTGATCATCACATCGGTTCCCTCGGCCATGGTGCGAAAGCGGGCCTCGCTTTCGGCTATGGCAGTTTCGGCGTTGCGGATATCGGTTATGTCGCGGGTGGTACCGGCGATGGCGATCACCTCGCCCGCGGCGTCCAATACCGGTGTAAAAATGTAGTCGTATATGCGCCTGCCCAGGGTGGCATGCGGGAACGAAACCTCGCCGCGGATAGGTTGCTTGGTGAGCCTGATCTGGTCGATCTCGCGCTCGTGCATTTGCGCGTGCCATTCTTCGTAGCCGTTTTCGCGCAGGCCTCTGCCGACGGCCGTGTCCCAGGTTTTGCCCCACATATTCAGCAGCGCCTCGTTCACATAGGTGAACCGGTATTGCAGGTCGAACACATAGATCAGGTCGGGCGTGTTGGAGGTGATCGTTTCGTACAGGCGCCTCAGGTCCTCCAACCTTTCTATCGCATCGCGCGACGCGTTCTCGGCGTTTTTGCGGGCCGTAATGTCGTTGGCGATGCCGATCCATTCGATTATTTCGCCGGCTTCGTCAAGCACCGGCGCTGCGCGGCTCGCCACCCAGGCCAGGTTGCCGTGGGCGTTGTACACCTGGTGCTCCAGCTCGAAAATGGATTTGTCCTTAATGGCTTGCCTGATGGCCGTGCTAACGCGTTCCTGCTCATGCTCCGGGATATATACCTGCAGCCAGTCGGCGATGGGTTTATCGGTGTCGCGTAAGGAACCGCGGCCGTCAAGTTCCTGCATCTGCGTCCAGTCGGCGCTCATCCGGTATAGGATGTCGGCCGTAACAGCGATCAATGCGCTGAAACGCGCTTCGCGTGCTGCTACTGTCTGCGGTGGCTGAAACAAGGGTAGTCGGAGGGTTTTTTCCATCAGTTCGGTCAAATGTAATACATATATGGCCTAAGATAGTTTTGTGAAGGACAAGAATTAGCGCCCGGCAGGCTAAAGTTAGCTACTGCAGGGCCCCGTGTCCGGACTTTGAAAAGCGGCGGAAAATTCGTATATTGTATGTTGGTTGATAGACCGTCTAGTTCCTCGCCGGAGTAGGGGAATAAGCCAAAGCACGGATGACAAAAAATCACCCGATTTTACGCAAGTAATTGATTGGCAACGTGTTAACAAAAAATGGCGGCTAAAAAGTGTTCTTAAATGGTCGAAAAGTGCTACAAATTGGCCGAAAAGTGATACAAATTTAGCGCTGATCGGCCCGACTTTTGAATTTCGGCCTGTTAAGCATCCTGCTCGCTGTGAGCTTCCTCGGGTTCGATAGGACCGAAGATCTCCTGGAGCTTTTTGATCTGGCGCTGGCGGTTGAAGAATTCGTCCATCAGGTATGCCGGGATAAAGCCACCGATCCAGAGAGCGATGACGAACAGGTTGGAATAGCCCTGCAGCGCAAACACCAGCCCGACCAGGAAAAATGCAAAACCGAACATAGAATAGTAGGTAGCCTGTTTGGTTTTAAGCCGGTAGCCTTTTTCGCGGAAGCTTTGCTTGAACGGCCAGGTTAAAAGAGGTATAAATATGAAGTAAAAGAGGTTCTTTTGAGAAAGCGACAGGTCGTTACTGATGTTCTTGCGGATGTATGAATTGAGTTTTTCGATCTGTTTGGACTTGTAGCTTTTGATCTCCTCTTCAGAAATTTTGCGGCCGGCCAGCTCTTCAAACGCCACAGAAACTGCCAGCTCGGTATAACCGAATTTATTGTCGATGATCTCCATCAGCTTCTCGGTTGGAAGC
>JAFDZK010000092.1 GCA_018267005.1 Bacteroidota bacterium | reverse complement strand
GATTTTGATTTCATCGGTTTGCAGAATTATACGCGTGAGATTGTCAAATACTCATTTTTTACGCCTTATATCAATGCCAGCCAGGTAAAGGCTGAAAACCGGAATGTCCCTTTGACCACCATGGGTTGGGAGGTGTACCCGCCGGCTATTTATCACATCATTAAGAAATACGATGCTTACCCGCAGATAAAAAAAATAATCATAACCGAGAACGGTGCGGCCTTTCCGGACGCTGTTACTGAGGGGAATGTAGAAGACACCCACCGCACAGAGTACCTAAAAGCGCATATCGGGCAAGTATTGAAGGCCAAAAAAGAAGGATGCAAAGTAAACGGCTATTTTGTATGGACGCTGACGGACAATTTTGAGTGGGCCGAAGGTTATCATCCGCGATTCGGCATCGTTTACGTGGATTTTGGAACGCAGCAGCGTATTATAAAATCGTCCGGCCGGTGGTATAGCCGGTTTTTGAATAGCGTTTACCTGCCCGATACTTCATTGGTTTCGCCGGAGCGCGACTCGGCATGAGCAGTCTTGGGCTTCACGGCAGCTGGCAAGCTTACGTAAAAGGTAGAACCTTTACCGGCTTCGCTTTCAAACCATATCTTACCGTGATGCTTTTCGATTATCTGCTTGCTGATGGACAGTCCCAGGCCGAATGACTTTTCGCCAATAGTGCCCGGGCGCTTTGCGTCAGTAAACATGTTGAAAATCTTATCCTTCATATTATCGGGTATGCCTATCCCATGGTCTTTGATCGAGATTACCACCTGGTTGTTTCCACGGATAGTTTTTACATTAATGGTTTCGCCCACGGCGCTGAACTTGATAGCGTTGCTGATCAGGTTGCTGATTACCCGCCATATTTTTTCCCGGTTAAGATTGATCTCCGCTGCATGATCAAGCCCATCAAACGTGATCTGCTGATGTTTTTCAGCCGCTTTGAACCGCAACAGCTCGATGCTGTTGTTCAGCAGCAAATTAACATCCACCCATTGTTTCTTAAGCGGTGAAGACGAATTATTCGTGGCTTCCAGTATCTCGTTGATCAGTTCCAGTGTATCGGTAGCCGTTTCGCGGATCAGCTTGAGCTGGGCATTCAAGTCCTTGTCGTGTTCGGTTTCCTCAACCATCACGCTGGTTAGCGAAGCAATACCACCCAGGGGGTTGCGAAGGTCGTGTGCTACAGCGCGTAATATCCTGTCTTTTTCCTGGTTTCGTGTGTTGATCTCGGCCAGCGCCTCCTCCAGGTTTGCCTTTTGTTCATTGATCTGCTCGTTGAGCGAGGTTACCATCGCAACATCGGATTTCGATTTTATCCAGTTCCGCCAGATGAGAAAAACTATGACGGCAAGCAGCGTGGCGCAAACGATCGCTACATCAAGATATGTACGCTGAAGTTTATTGTTGTTGTTCAGGTTTTCTATTTCATACTGTTTTTCCAGGTTGGCCAGTTGCTGGTTCACGTCGCTCTCCTTTAGCACGGTCAGCCTTTTAATGGTCGAATCTTTTAAAGAATTGTAAACCTGGGTATAATGGATAGCCTTCGCGAGGTCAGCGTTATTTAAATAATAACTGCCCATCAACCGGTTCCAGTCAGCTTCTGCATCGTCATTTTTAACGCTGTCTAACTGTTTGCGTATGCTTTGCAGTAAATTGATCAGCGAGTCGTTTTTATGACTGGTGAGGTATAGTTGTCCGAGCTTTATTTCAGCTAATTCGGCATCACGGTTATCGCCTGCCTTTCGAAGATTTATTGCAATACTTCTTTTTAACATTTCCCTGGCCAGTACGTTTTTACCTTTCGAGATCAATACTTCGGCCTTATTGCCATAAACCACGCCGCGTGCTATTTCGAGCATATCGGCGCGCTCTTTAAACTTGCCGGCGTTGGCGTCGATGTAGTGGAGGGTTTTGTCGAAATAGGTTATAGCGCTATCCAGGTCGCCATTGTGCTTGTAGCTGATGGCAATATTGTCCATTAATTCCTGTTTGCGGTAAAATTCGGGGAAATCGTCCTTCATTTCAGCGCTTTGCTGCAGGCTTTCCTTGAAATAGCTGGCGGCAAGTTTATAATGGTCTTGTTTATACATGATCATACCCATGCGATAGGTATAATCGGCCAGCGATGCTTTATGCAAATAATTCCTGGCTACAAGGTACCCCTGGAAATAACACTGGTAAGCATCGTTATATTGTTTCAGGCTGAAGTATGTGTCTCCTTTGGCATAGTTGCCTTCGGCAAAATTGGAAACGTACTGTTCTTTCGTCACGCTTTTCCCTGCCATCATCAGCATACTGTCGGCATAAAGCATGGCCTGCTTAAAATCAAGTCTTGCCTTTTGAGCCAGTATATAATGGAATCCGTAAAATCTGAACCTGTCGTCGATGGTTGGACTTTTTATTTCACGGAAGGCCGAATCAAGATAGTGGATAGCTTTGTCGGGTTGATTGTGGTCGAAATAATGGGTTGTCTGGTTAAATATTATTTTGAAAGCACGGGAATAGCCGGGCGCAGCGGTTTCTGTTCTATTGCACGCGGCAAAAGTGATCAGCAATAAAAATGGCAGCAAAGCATAGAAATAACCCCATTTTTTCAAAAAATCATTGTTCTGTAACGCCGCGGCAGATTTCGAATAAGGACCCATAAAACATGTGCTTATACGCGCGTAATCAGCGCAATGTTATAGGGCGCCATCGTCTTTTATCAACAATGTTACATTACTTAAATGCGTCCAGGCCGGTAATATCCATGCCGGTTATAAGCAGGTGGATATCGTGCGTTCCTTCGTAGGTGATCACCGACTCCAGGTTCATCATGTGACGCATAATAGGGTATTCGCCGGTTATGCCCATGCCGCCAAGTATTTGCCTGGCTTCGCGGGCAATGGTAATGGCAGTTTCCACGCTGTTGCGCTTGGCCATTGATATCTGCGCAGGAGTGGCACGGTTCTCGTTTTTCAAAGTGCCGAGGCGCCAAACCAGTAACTGAGCCTTGGTGATCTCGGTGATCATTTCGGCTAATTTTTTTTGCTGTAGCTGGAAACCAGCTATCGGCCGCCCGAATTGTACCCGCTCTTTGGCATAGCGCAACGCTGTGTCGTAGCAATCCATAGCCGCGCCGATGGCACCCCATGCAATACCGTAGCGAGCCTGGTTCAGGCAGCCGAGCGGCCCTTTAAGGCCGGAAACATTGGGGAAGATATTTTCTTTAGGCACTTTTACATTGTCAAAAACCAGTTCGCCGGTAGCAGATGCACGCAGCGACCATTTATTGTGCGTTTCGGGAGTTGAAAAGCCGGGCATGCCGCGTTCAACAACCAATCCGCGTATCTTACCGCTTTCATCTTTGGCCCATACCACGGCAATGTCTGCAAAAGGGGAGTTGGAGATCCACATTTTGGCGCCATTCAGAAGGTAATGGTCACCGGCGTCCTTGATGTTCGTTGTCATGCCGCCGGGATTTGAGCCGTGGTCGGGCTCGGTCAGCCCAAAACAGCCCATCAGCTCGCCCGAAGCCAGTCTGGGCAGGTATTTTTTCTTTTGCTCTTCCGAACCGTATGCATATATCGGGTACATAACCAATGAGCCCTGTACCGATGCTGTCGAGCGGATGCCTGAATCGCCGCGCTCGATCTCCTGCATAATGATTCCGTATGACATATAATCTAACCCCGCGCCGCCGTATTCAACAGGCACCGTAGGCCCGAAAGCACCTATTTCAGCCAATCCTTTTAATAATTGTTTTGGAAATTCGGCGCGCTGCGCATAGTCTTCAATGATCGGGCTCAATTCTTTTTTTACCCAATCGCGTACGGTAGCGCGTATCAGTCTATGTTCGTCGGTCAACAGTTCGTCGATCAAATAATAATCAGGAGCTTCAAAAAGATCAGTTTTTGCCATGAGAAGTATAATTGGTGCGGCAAATTTAGTCAGAAAGTCCGAAAGTCCGCGCAAGCAGGTAAGTCCGGAGATATATCCCGGGTTAAATTGTCTTTCGGACTTATGCGGACTTTCGGACTTTCCGACTAATTTTACGCCATGATCAATGTTGCCTTACATGGCGCCGAGTTTTTTGGCAGACATGGTTTTTACCCCGAGGAGCAATTGCTGGGAAGTAAGTTTATAGTAGATATTTCGGTGGATTTTGAACCGAAGGCAGAATTGCTGCACGACAGGCTGTCCGATACGGTAAATTACGAGCACTTGTACGAGCTGACTTATACACAAATGCAACACCCGCGAAAGCTGATCGAGAGCCTTTGCCAGGCCATCATAAATGATATTGTCAAACATTACCCTTACGTCGATACGGTTTCGGTCACTATAAAAAAGCTGAATCCGCCCATGAAGGGTAAAGTAGCGCATTCGGGCGTTACGATTACACATCGAGCTAATGGAATTTAATAAAATAACACCAGCCGTTTTATCATCTATCAAAGCCATTGTTGGCGATGATTTGGTAATTACGGGTCATGCCGATCTTGAAAAATACAGTCACGACGAGACTGAGGATCTGCATTATTATCCCGAAGTGGTTGCGAGGCCCAAATCACCGGAAGAAATATCGGCCCTTTTGAAGCTATGCAACCAAAACCTGGTCCCGGTAACCGTTCGCGGTGCAGGAACAGGTCTGAGCGGAGGCGCATTGCCGGTCAAAGGCGGCTTGCTGATCGCTATGGAGCGGTTTGATCATATCATTGATATCGACCTGGAAAATTTGCAGGCGACCGTAGAGCCGGGGGTGATAACTGAAACTTTTATGAACGCTGTGGCCGAAAAAGGGCTGTTATATCCCGTCGACCCGGCAAGTAAAGGCAGTTGTTTTATAGGCGGGAATGTGTCGCATGGTTCGGGCGGGCCGAGGGTAGTAAAGTATGGCACCATAAGGGAATATGTTTTAAACCTGCAGGTGGTTTTGCCTGACGGCGATATTATTTGGACCGGGGCCAACACGCTCAAATATGCATCGGGCTATAATTTGACCCAATTGATGATCGGTTCGGAAGGCTCGTTGGGTGTAATCACGAAGATTGTAGTTAAATTGATACCCCGCCCGACGCAGGATGCCCTGATGCTCGCTTCATTTACCACCAACGAGGAGGCTGCCGCTGCGGTTTCGGCAATTTTCAGGGCAGGGGTTGTGCCGTCGGCGCTCGAATTTATGGAGCGGAGAGGAGTGGAGTGGGTAATGGAGCATGATGCGATCAGTTTTGACCTGAAGGATGATATCCACGCTTTCCTGCTAATCGAGGTAGACGGCACTAACCAGGACGTTATCTTTTCGGATTGTGAAAAGATAAACGATGTGCTGGAGCAATTTGGTTGCCGGAATGTGCTTTTTGCCGATTCGGCTGCGCAAAAAGAAGAACTGTGGCGTATGCGCCGCACGATGGCCGTTTCCGTTAAGTCCAACACCGTTTATAAAGAAGAGGATACGGTGGTACCGCGGGCAGCTTTACCGCACTTGATAAGTGGTATTAAGGAAATAGGGAAGAGGTATGGCTTTGAGTCAGTTTGTTACGGCCACGCCGGCGATGGCAACGTGCATACCAACATTATCAAAGCCGGTATGAGCGATGAAGATTGGAACAACAAGCTGAAGGATGGTATCCGCGAAATTTTTGAGCTGACCGTATCTTTGGGCGGCACGATCTCCGGAGAGCACGGCATCGGCCTTGTTCAAAAGGAATTTATGCCGGTCAAATTCTCACAGGTGCATTTTGAACTTTGGCGCGGTATTAAAAAAGTTTTCGATCCGAATGGTATTCTAAACCCGGGGAAAATATTTTAGATGGGATTACATCGATTGGATGATGATACACCGATTCTTAATTTTTGCTATATTTATCTTAACGACTTTCGGACTTTTCCGGCTGTCGGACCAAAATCAATAATTAAGTAATTCAATAAGTAATTCTTCCTTGCCCCCGGGTTTTAACATAGACAGCCAGGACCTGATGAAGGTTGCCATTGCGGTTATATGCGGCGCGATGCTGGGTTTTGAGCGTCAATACAAGAACAAAACAGCCGGTTTCCGCACTATTATCGTTATCTGCCTGGGTTCAGCGCTTTATACCATGGTGGCTCAAAAGAATGGACTTTTATCGAATATGAACATCGTCACCGGAATCGGTTTTATCGGCGCGGGCGTGATATTCAAGGATGGCTTTTCCGTGAACGGACTTACTACCGCGGCCGTTATATGGATATCGGCGGCAATCGGCATGGTAGTAGGGGCGGGCGGCTACGGCCTGGCGCTTATCTCAACTGTTATCACCTTGTGTATCCTAATCCTTTTTCACATACTGGAAGATTATGTAGATAAGATCCATCGCGATCGTATTTTGGCGCTGGTATTCGATAGTGCGGATGACGATAACCTGCTGATCGTGCAGGATATGATCAAAAATCATCACCTCGCGGCTAACGTGCGGCATGTCGGAAAAAAAGACGGCTGCCTCGAAGCTGTTATCGTTGTCACCGGGCACAAGAAGGATATCCACAAGCTTGACCAGGAACTGCTGAAAATGCAGCAGTTAAAGGCATTCTAATGGGCAGAGCCAGAACTGCGAATGCTTGTATCTTCATTAGCATTCACCATTTTATCAATTGCACATCTGCACATCAATCAAATTTGTAGGTCTAATTCGTATTCAGTATCAAGGGGGGTTCATCGTACGCAATCATGCGCTCGCGCTGTTCGGCGGGGATTTTTACGGGTTTGTTTATACTGTAATCGTAGCTGATGCAGACAGTCTTGCCCGTCGTGCATATGTCTTCACCTTCAGCGGTTACCTTCACCAATACATGCATAATGTCGAAACTGCTGTTGCCGATACGCGTAGTGCGAACATAGCAAGCTATCTCGTCGCCGCGATTTACAGGCTTTAGATAATTTACTTCTGACCGCGCCAATATGATGCCGCTTTGATTCCAGTCCCACTGCAGCACCTCCTTCCAATAATGCAAACGCGCGGTCTCAAAGTAGCTGAGGTAGGTTGCATTGTTGACATGGCCGTATAGATCAAGGTCCGAGAATCGCACCTGGATAGGTGTTCTGTGTTTGTAATCTGATAAGTTTTCGTTCATTTGGTGACTTTTTGTCGTGATGCCTAAAGTTAAACAGACATTGTGTCCGAAAACGGTGCTCATTAGGGGTTGGTACGTCGCTTGTTATAATACCTGCGAAGTTAAAAAACAAAAAAATATAAAAGCTCTGGAGGATATAATATGACAATGGTAAAATTTAACAACGGACAAAGGAACGCAGTTAATCCCTGGTTTAGCGACGTGTTTGATTCGATCTTCAACGATTCTTTGAACAACAGGTTTGTGAGTAAAATACCTGCGGTGAACATCGCTGAAACTGAAGGTGAATTCCACATCGAGTTGGCTGCTCCCGGTCTGAAAAAGGATGATTTTAAGATCAGCCTCGACAAGAACGTATTAAGCGTTTCCGCTGAAAAGAAAAGCGAGAACGTTGACGAAAACAAAAAATACAGCAAACGCGAATACAGCTACAACTCATTTGTAAGGTCGTTTACCTTACCTGAAACCGCTGATGCTGCGAAGATAGAAGCTGAATACACCGACGGCGTGCTGAAGTTGAACGTAGCTAAGAAAGCCGAAGCTAAGGTTCAGGCCCGTGAGATCGCTGTAAAATAATTTGACCGGGTGCCGTTGGGCCTGTTGTAGAGTAGTGTGGTTTTTTTTGGCTCTGCGGCCCCGGGCGATACTAAATCCCGCAGGAAACAACCCTGCAGGTAATGATTTAAAAGATCGTTTTCATAATAAGTTGTTGGTTTAGTTTGATTAGAAGGCCCCGCCGTAAATGGCGGGGTTTTCTTTTTGGCAGGGTTGGCGGTCGGCAGAAATCCCTAACACCGGAAGAAAAATCAACGACGCCAGCCGCTTTGCGCTTTGCCCTAATGTATGTTTCGATGCTGTTCACCCCATATTTGGACGAGGCCGCCGTCGCCGTAAACGGGGTCCGTTTTGGGCAGGGGTAGTTTATGTATATTATGGTCCGTTGCAGGCCGTTCGCCGGCTTTGCCGTAATTCATATCATAATCCATGCCTTCGGGGTAGGCGCCTACGCAGCTAATGTCATTTTCTTGTCGCAGGTTTTTGTGCGCAACACCTGCCGGGATAACTATCACGTCTCCTTTTTGGATTTGAAGTTTTACACCGTTATCACCGCCAAGTTGCAGCGTGGTTTCGCCGCTGTAAATCCCCAAAACCTCGTGGGTAATGCTGTGGTAATGGTGAAATTCGAATATGCCGCTGTCCCAGCTATTTGACCAGCCATGACTTTCGAATAAGTTTTTAACATGTGCCGCCGGAAATAAGGCAGGAATATATAATGCTGCTTTATAAAATAACACGGGCAAGGTGCTATTGGGAAACGTCCCGTCATCATCGAGATGAATTTGCCGGATCTCCTGGATAGTTGTCGTCTGTATGATGTTCATCCTGTTCTTTGCCCCATTCGCGGGCGCGTTTTAGACCGGTTGCGATAGCAATGCCTTCGTCAGCGCCTTCTCCCAGCAGGGCATTGGCTATTTCTACGGCCTTTTCTCTGATTTTAACCGGCTGATTTTTATATGATGGCGGATAATCGCCGTGATACCAGGGCATATATTAGTGTTTATGCCTGGCAGCCTTTTCGATATCTTTGCGCTGATTGGAGCCGGTAGCCTTCTTGGCCTCCCTGATCTTTTCAGGCGACGTATTTAATTTTTGAGCTTCGTATTCTATTTCGTAATCCTGGTTGGAGTTCACTGAACGCCGTTCCACTTTCGTGCCCCTTGTTGCCATATTCTAAGTATTAAGTCTTTTATTACAACAAAAAAGGCAGGGTTGGGTTTGCAATGGATTATAGATTTGACGCCATGTCCTTAACGTCACGCGCCTTGCTCTACAAATTTGACAGCTTAAAGTAGCCCAGGTTAAGCTCGTCTTCAGGAACACCGGCTTCAGCCTTTTCAACAACGATCCGGTATTTTTCTTTCTGAGCTGAAGGCAGAATATCGCCGACCTCGTAAATATCATCTACATCGATACCGAACTTATCGTCTACATGCGAAAACGCACCGGGGAAATGCGTATTCAGGAAAAATTCCGTGTTTTTAGACGACTGTATGGCCGAACCCATATCGGGATGGACGCTGACTATCTTGAAATGCGGCTCGTCGAACAGGCCTTTTTTATAGCCGCCCAGGTTGATGAAGAACAGGCGCTGGTCCGATTGGTGATTATCGGTTCTTTCCGCAACAGATACTATATATCCGTCTACGAGTGTTACCTCGCGGTAAGCATCGATATGCACCTTACCTTCGGGCCAGAAGTTAAGGATATCGGGTACAAGGCTTTTCAGGTTATCCCCAATAGCGAAGAAAACATCGTGCTGTTCGGTATGGCGCCCGGGCGGCGTACAGCCAAGCAGGAGCATGTAGAGTTTGGGGTTTGACATTCAGCGAATATAGTTAGAAGAGGTCGGAAGTCAGAAGCAGAATAATTTATATCAGTCCATCTTTTATCGCTTTGTTTACCAGTTCTGCGGTGCTTGCCGATCTGGTTTTTTTCAATAGATTTTTTCGGTGGGAGTCCACGGTATGTTTGCTGATGCATAACGTATCCGCAATTTGTTTGCTCAATTGTCCTTCGGTCATTAAGCATAATACCTCCTTTTCACGCTTACTCAAAAGTCTGCTTTTTTCAAGGAACAAAGTCTGCACATTGACATTAAGATATGATGGTTCACCATCCATACCAATGTATGACATTACGACCTCACCATCTTTCTTTAGGTGCGAAATATCGGTAAGCACAATCAATGTTCTCAAAATCTTCCCCTCGTTGTCATTTTGTACAACGACAACCTGCTGCATGATCCTGAGGTATTCACCGTCTTTTTTTTTCATCCTGTAGTCAAAACGAAGCTTGTATTTCATCTGTTTTTCCGGTGTTAAACCGAGAAGAAAGGAACCTGCTGCATCCTGACAATTTAGAAACCACGCCCTGTCATCAGGATGGATACATTTCATGATCATATCGACATTGAATTCTTCGCGTGTATAACCAAGTACTTCGCTGATTTCATTGCTCACGAAATCGAATTGCAGACGATTAAAGCTAAAGATCATATAGCAGCTTTCGCCGACCTGAAAAAAAATCAGCAGCTTTTTATAGAGGTCGAGTTCTAACTGTAAAAGTTCGTTGGGGTTTTCACCCTGTTCGGTTACGCGCTTCCAAATTTTGGCTGCTTCGTTGTGAAAAAGTTCAAGTTTCATTAAGGCTCGGGATTACTTGACTGCTACCAAGATAATATAAATCTTTTAATCTCCTAAAAATCACTATAAATGGGGATTTTGGTTTTTAAAGTTTACCCACATTTTAGACTTAGCATTTTGTCGATCGTATAGCCGTTGAATCCAATCTAAAATGAATTTATAGAATTGTATCGAGTCATATTGTTTATGCTAAGCTTTACGAAAATAACTTGCCACTTGCTTTTATTCCTCTTTGCAATTAGTGCCATTTATGCCCAAACTGGTCAAAGAGTAGTCCAGACTGAAAACGGCCCGATCACAATTAAGTGGCAGGTACCGCTAACTGCATGGACTGCTAGTTATGTTCCGCACGTAGTAACGCAAAATGGGGTTGAGGGCGCGCACGGAGGAATATATTTGTACTGGGAAAAATCACAATGCAATAGTGATGGAATTATTGTTGGAAAGCCTCGAATTTCTATTAATAACGCAGATCCTGGTATCACTATTCATGATGTTTATGTTGAGGTAGTAGGGACCGGTTGCAAAGGGGAGCATATGTCTGGTGTGTTCTACGGCGGAGACATTCAGCCTTACGAGCACAAAATGACGCCTAATTGGGATACGCATAATTTCCTTACAATAACGAAGGTTATAGCTTGCCATTTCTCTTATGAACTTAGTAATAATGTTCACTATTATGTTGAATATGATGAAGAAAAAGGTATCAGCAAAATTCTAATAAACGGAAAAGACCAGGACCAATGGTTAAAAGATGAACAGGAGAAATACAAGGATGTAAAAAAACAGTTTGAAACATTGCATTTTCAATTCTTTATCAAGGTGCAAGCTTTTCAGCAAAAGCTGAATAATGTTAAAGATGTGTCGCTTAAAAACCAATATACAGTAATATTAAATAACACCGTTGCGCAATTTAATGCAAGATACGAATCGGCGACGAAAAATTATCAGGGCGAAGATGACAGTAAAATAAAACAGCAGTTAGATGATCTGAACAAAATACAAGGGGATTTCGCCAAGTCGCTGGACGAATTGACGACAAAACAGAACGATGCTGAACAGCAAGCCTCTGTTAACGTCAATAGTTTAAAGAACTCAGACCCGGTAACAGGAAATCAAAATAATGGTATACAAAACCAAACTCAACAATATATCAACAATGCTCAAAATCCGAATAATGATGCTATGAGCAACCAACTGGCATTAAATCAGGCGAAAATAAATGCGATGCGATCGGGGGGAGCGAATACCTCACAGCAGCAACAAATAAACCAGCTGCAACAAAAACAAAATGCGGTAAACCAGCAAGCATTAACATCTATTACAACCGAACTAGTTAGTTCGATAAATAGTTTGTTGTTAAAAAAGCACGATGAAACTTCGCAAATAAATAATAATACCGGTGAAAATCAAATTGTTGTATCTAATACTTCGAATGAAAACAATTCATTCAATTCCGAAAGCAAAGACATTAGTAATGAAAGGGCACAAAATTTAAATTCTTTGCCGGCACCTACGCTGCAGACGGTTAACCCAATTAATACGAATAATTTAATAAGTGTTATGGACTGCATGAATAAAGCTGACGCTTTTGCTCAGGCTAATGATTATCAACAGGAATTTAAATGGTATAAGATAGCCGCGGACGAAAACATTGCTCAACCAACAAAGGCTGACCTTTCATGGCAGCCAATAGCTTTGTTTAATGTTGGAAAATTATATGAGCATGGGCAGGGTGTGGGGCAAAGCAATCCAATGGCTTTTTCATATTATCAAAAATCCGCGAATCGAGATTTTCAGCCTGCTGTGCTGGCTGTAGCTCAATGTTATGAACAGGGAAAGGGGACACCAAAAAATCTGCAAAAAGCAATAGAATTATACAAGCGCGCAGCTTCGATGACGCTGTGGCAAGATATTGCAGATCAAGCTAAAGCAGCGCTTAAACGATTAAATCAATAATCTTTAAATTTTAAAAATGAAACGTACTATCTTATTTATTACTTTGATCTGTGGACTATGGAACGCGATTTTTGCTCAGCAAAAAAAAATTAGAAACAAAACACTCGCGTCATCCTCAGCAACCGGCACTAAATTGCTATTAAAATGTAACGTGCCTGTTAAAATATTAGTTGACGGAACAGAAAATGGTTTAGTAGATGCGGGAACGCTGAAGACATTAAGTCTTCCTGCGGGTAAAAATTTAATCAGTATTGTTCCAGTCAGTGAAGACTACCGTAAGTTAGACACTATTGTAACTATAAAAAATGGGATTCAAGACATATTAGATATTCGTCTCAGTCAAAAAATATTGACACCCATTGATATAATTCAAAAAGTTATAACTGCAACCGGGTTAGATCAATTTGGTAAAACCTTTAAAACGCTTCAATTTGCTTTTGAACAACCAACACAATTATCCCAATTTGTATTTTGCTTTCCAGGAAATGCCTACATCAGAAATACAGATAAAGAACTTGCAGGGAGTCTTAATGAATCCATTTTATTTAATAATTATTGGTATCATAGATACAATTATCTTTTGTATTATGATAGCCAAGATAACTATCAAACACATTGGTTACGCGGGCCGTTGGAGAATTTTATTCGTAGGACCAATAAGGAAAATGTAATTGTCGATGAAATATTTTTAAGTAAATTTTGGCAAAACGGGCAAGGTTTTTTTGATTACACGACCCAGAGAATAAGCTATGAAAACATGGGAGAAGAGATATCTGGTAATAAAACGTTGATAAAAATACAAGGTAGCTATGCTGATCCCCAAGGGAATAACTATACGGCTCTAATGTATATAGACAAAGAAACTTTTTTTCCTGTAAAAATGATAATTAATCATCGGTCAGCCTTTAAAGACGCCAACCATGAGTTCCAAGTAGAGATATCTTATACTGATTATAAATTTATTGCGCCACTTACGTTGCCGTCAAAAATCAAGACAATGGTTATAAAAAATGACATGCCCTTTGAATCATTATGTTATCAAAGTGAATATTCACTAACGGGTTTGCAAATGAATTTCGATATTAAAAACCCCGAAACGTTGTTTTATGCCCCAACAAATATAAAAACGGAAGGAAGTGAATAAATGATTGTAAATTCGACCTCGCCCCTCAATTCCTCAAATTCACATAATGCAGCGGCTGGCTTTTACTCACCCGGCCGACTGAGTAGTCCATCCACTCCAAGGTTAGAGATGGTTATTATAGGCATCCAGAAATCCGAAATCGAAAATCCGAAACCCGAAGTCAGATCAATTCCGCATATTCACATATTGCAATGGCTGCCCGAAATTCTCCTTGCGGCATAGCGCGATGACCGCCTGCAGATCGTCGATCTTTTTGCCCTGCACGCGCACCATATCGTCCATAATGCTGGCCTGTACCTTTAGGTTGCTGTCTTTGATCTTTTTAACAATTTTGGAGGCCGTAGGCTTGTCAATGCCCTGTTTAACGGCAATTTCCTTGCGGATCATATTGCCCGAAGCATATTGTTCTTTACCATCGTCCAGGGCGGTAGGGTCGATACCCTGTTTTACCATCCTGCTAATGATGGCGTCCTTAATAGCTTTCAGGCGCATATCGTTCTCGGTAACTATTGTGAGCTGATTGGTCTTTTTGTCCAGGTCGATGGTGCTGTGCGAGCCGTTGAAATCGTAACGGTTCAGGATCTCCTTTTTAGCGGTATTGATGGCATTGTCCAATGTCTGGCCGTCTATTTTGCTTACGATATCGAATGTTGGCATAGTATTTCCAGGTTTGAAATGTAAACTTAGTGATAAAATAGGTTGGAGAGATTGTAAATGTTAAAGATGTCATAAAGGTTAGCGATCTTTCCGGGTCTCAATTCAAGAACGTCTGCAACCGTTACAACTTTTCCAGCCACTTCAGCTAATTCTACAGCACAAATTCCACTATTTAAGGTTTTCTTAATATTATCTTAACAAATAAATAGGCAGTTTTGTAATTAAGGGTCTGCGACCTACGCTATGGACATTAAAAAAGTACCTTACATAAACAGGGAAATCAGCTGGTTATATTTTAATGAACGGGTTTTACAGGAAGCATCGGACCCAACCGTACCGCTGATAGAGCGGATACGCTTCCTTGCCATTTATTCCTCGAACCTCGATGAGTTTTACCGTGTCCGCGTCGCGACGCTCAGCCGGCTGGCTAATTTAAATGTTAAGGCAAAAGAGTTGCTGGGTTATAACCCGAAAAAGATACTGAACCAGATCAAGAATATCGTTGTAAAGCAGGAGCGCAAGTTTAACAACCTGTACGAGAACATCATTCTGAAGCAACTGGCCGAAGAAAGGATTTTTATCCTGAACGACAAACAACTGAACGTAACGCGCGGCGCCTTTGTGAAGAATTACTTCAGGGAGCGTTTGCTGGCCACACTGGTGCCTATTATGCTCGACGATAATCAGCCTTTTCCCGAGCTGCGCGACCGCGGTGTGTATTTCTTCGTCAAGCTGATGAAAAATCAAAAGGCCAGGTACGCGCTGATAGAAATACGCGACAGCCTGCAGCGTTTCGTGGTGTTGCCCGAGACGAATAACCTCAAGTTCATTATCCTGGTAGACG
>JAFDZK010000091.1 GCA_018267005.1 Bacteroidota bacterium | reverse complement strand
TATGGGCTTATGCGCCATCGTATTCGTCCGGGGTATATTACCTGGATCATAGCTTGTCCGTTTTAAGACATCTTGGCAAGGGTACAGGCCGGGGCGATCTGAACACTGACGTGGTTTCCAATGTCATACAGGACGATAAAAACCGTATTTGGATCGCCACTGACCATGGGGGCGTAAATCTGCTCAATAAAAAAAGCTTCACGTTCAGGTACTTGTTAAGCCGCGAGGATGACAATCGCACTATCGGTCAGAACAGCCTGGTTTATATTTACAAGGACAATACCGGCATCATCTGGATAGGCACTTACAAACGGGGTGTAAGCTATTACCACGAAAATATTATCAAGTTCGATTATTACACACATCATTTGTCCGACCCGAACAGCCTGCCTTTTAGCGACATCAACAGTTTTGCCGAAGATAAAAAAGGCAACATCTGGATGGCCACGAACGGCGGGGGGCTGATCTGTTTTAACCGCAAAACGGGCAATTTCAAGCAATACCTGCACGACCCGAAAAATCCCAACAGCCTTACGAATAATGTAGTAGTGAGTTTGCACGTCGATGAGCAGCAGCGATTATGGCTGGGCACTTATTATGGCGGCCTGGACTGTTTCGACGGTAAAACGTTTATCCATTACCGGCACAACGACGGTATACCCGGCAGTATATCTGAAGACCGCGTATGCTTCGTAGGCGAGGACTCCGAACATCATGTGCTGGCCGGCACCATAGCGGCCGGTGTGAACGTGCTCGACCCTAAAACACAAACTTTTACGCAT
This sequence comes from Bacteroidota bacterium, assembly GCA_018267005.1. Taxonomy (GTDB): domain Bacteria; phylum Bacteroidota; class Bacteroidia; order Sphingobacteriales; family Sphingobacteriaceae; genus Mucilaginibacter. The sequence continues at coordinate 14,350 of JAFDZK010000091.1, read as the reverse complement.
TTAAGGTACAATAGTATCGACAACGCCATTCATTCCAATTATATCAGCGCCATGCTGGAGGACCAGCACGGGAATCTTTGGATCGTAACATCTTACGGAGTGGATGTGCTGATGAAAAAAACACATCAGTTTGTCCATTACCTGCACGACGATAAAAACCCCAATAGCCTGGTAAACAATAACACCAATAACATACTGGAAGACAGCGACGGCCTGATATGGATCAGCACCCGCGAAGGTTTAAGCGTGTTTAACCCGGAAACCGGCAGATTCACCAACATGACCCGGCAGGATGGTTTGCCGGATAATACGGTAATCGATTTGCAGGAAGACGATAACCATAATATCTGGGCCAGTACACCAAACGGGTTGACGAATATTATCGTCAACAGATCGCGCCTCGTACTTAAATTTCATTTTATAAATTATAACGAAAACGATGGGTTGCAGGGCAGGGAGTTTACCGAAAATTCATCGCTGAGAACCCACGACGGCTACTTGCTGTTCGGCGGCGGAAATGGTTTTAATATTTTTAAACCTGCGTCGATACATTCGAGCAAGGATGTGCCTAACCTGGTTTTTACCGACTTTGAAATATTTAACGAGAGGCTGAACCCCGGCGAGAAAACCAATGGCCATGTCATTTTGCCGCAATCGATCACCGAGTCGCGGTCGATAAGCCTTAAGTATAATGAAAGCTCCTTTTCCATTGACTTCGCCGCACTCAATTACTTCAATCCCGACAAGGTGCGGTACCAGTACAAGATGGAGAATTTTAATAAAGATTGGGTAAACGCCGATAATAAAATACGCAAAGCCACTTATACCAACCTCGACCCGGGCGACTACATTTTCAGGATTCGCGATTCGGGCAGTAATGGCTGGAATGAGAAAGAGTTGGCACTGTATGTGCACATTACGCCGCCTTTCTGGAAGACCGCCTGGGCCTACATGCTTTATGCCGCCGCCGTGACAGGCGCGCTGCTTTACATCCGCAGGCAGGGTATACGGAAGATCAGGACGCAGTTTGCCATCGAAAAAGAACGCGAAGAAGCACAGCGCATGCACGAACTCGACCTGATGAAGATACGCTTCTTTACAAATGTGAGTCATGAGTTCCGCACGCCGCTGTCGCTAATTATGGCGCCGGTCGATAAATTGCTCAAGCAGACCCCCGAACCTGATACGCAGCGACAGCTACAAATGGTAAACCGTAATGCGCGGCGGCTGCTCAACCTGGTAAATCAATTGCTCGACTTTCGCCGGATGGAATACCAGGAACTGAAATTGCATGAAAAACCGGGCGATATTATCAAATTCATCCAGGAGCTTTCCTACTCTTTTAATGACATTGGCGAGCAAAAAGATATCAGCTTCATGTTCGACTCTGAGGTCGGCGAGTTCTATACCCGTTTCGATCACGATAAGATAGAGCGTATCATTTTTAACCTGTTGTCCAATGCTTATAAGTTTACGCCACAGGGCGGGCAGGTAAGTGTGCTGCTGAATGTACTGGAGCCCGACGACATGGGGCTGCACCTGCTCGAGGTCCGGATCATCGATACCGGTATCGGCATTCCCGGCGACAAGCTGGAAAAGATATTCGAGCCGTTCTTCCAGAACGACATTCCCGGTTCTATGCTCAACCTGGGCAGCGGTATCGGGCTTGCCATTACAAGGGAGTTCGTCAGGTTGCACGGCGGCAGGATATTTGTCGAAAGCGAGTTTAACCAGGGTAGTTGTTTTACCGTTTCGCTGCCGCTGCAACAGCTCGACAGGTCACTGTTCACGGACGGGCCAACCACGATAGACCACGACCCGGCTTTTAACCCGGATACTCGCCGGCAGAAAGCAGCGGCTGCCATTACGCGGGACGTTAAAAAACCGACCGTACTGCTGGTAGAAGATAACGAAGATTTCAGGTTTTATATCAAAGACAACCTGAAGGATTCCTTTAACATCATTGAAGCCGAAAATGGTAAAAAAGGCTGGCAAAAGGCGTTGGCCATGCACCCCAACCTGGTAGTGAGCGACATCAGTATGCCCGAAATGAACGGCATCGACCTGTGCATGAAGCTGAAGAACGACGGCCGTACCTCGCATATCCCGGTCATACTGCTTACGGCGCTTATCGGCGAGGAGCAGCAACTGAAAGGGTTGGAAACCGGGGCCAGCGACTATATGACCAAACCGTTCAACTTCGAGATACTGCTTTCCAAGATCAGGAACATTCTGAGTCAGCAGGAGCATATGCGCAAAACCTATCAAAAGCAGGTCGAGGTTACGCCCACGGAGATACATGTCGACTCGCCTGACGAATTGTTTATCAAAAAGGTGTTGCTGCTCATCGACAATAATATATCCAACCCGAATTTTTCGGTCGAAGAACTGAGCGACGACATGTTTGTGAGCCGGTACACTTTGTATAAAAAGATATTGATGATGACAGGCAAAACGCCTAACGAGCTCGTACGATCGATGCGCCTGAAACGTGCCGCACAACTGCTCACTACAGGCCACCTCACCATATCCCAGATCGGGCACAAGGTAGGCTTCAAGAGCCAGAAGTATTTTGTAAAAGCATTCAAGGCGGAGTTTAATACGATACCGTCACGATATGCCGAATCGGCCGGAGCAATTGATAATAAATTGTCCTGATCGTACCTTCGATCACTAGGGGACTAATACATTTTTACCACTTTCCGATACCGGAATACTTGCGTTTAAAAAGTTCTGATGGCTCCGATTAGGGGATACATTTGTCTATTCTCCGCCCGGGTAAGCTCTTAAGCTTTAATTAAGCAATTGATTTCTAATTAATTAAATCAGGTTGACATTTGTGCCCCTATTTATCCACAACCGCGGAAAGGCAAGTGTATAGTTTTATCCCTGTGATAATGAAAATTTAACAGCGGGACCTAAGCTGCTGTTGGGTATTTCAGAAACTTTTATAAACCGTTTACTAAAATTTTGTCGGCGACGCGGCCTGCAGGGGCCGAAACTAAAAAGGGTTCTTTGAAGGTCCTTTAAAAGAGCGTACAACAATATTTAACCACGATATAAACCAATTTAAACAGCAATCTAATTCAAATCAATTTATAACTAAAGTTCACTATGAGAAAATTTCTACGAATGGCCTTGCTGTTCGCTTCCTTCTTTATCGGCATCGCATCGGCGGTGGCGCAGGGAACAGGAACAGTAGTCAAAGGAACGGTAAGCGACGAAAAGGGAGTTACACTTCCCGGCGTTACGGTTACCGTAAAGGAAAACAAAACATCAGTTGTGACTGATGTAAACGGGCGGTACAGTATCACGGTGCCGTCGGGCGGGCGGACACTGGTGTTCAGCTTTGTCGGCATGGAAAAACAAGAAGTAGTTATCGGCAACAGGTCTACCATTAATATTACCTTGCAGACTACAGCAACGGCGCTGAACGATGTAGTGGTGATCGGTTACGGCTCACAGAAGAAAGAGGACGTAAACGGCGCCATTTCATCCGTTTCATCCAAACAGATCCAGGATATACCGCAACCCAGCGTCGACCAGTTAATACAGGGTAAAGCCGCCGGGGTAACGGTTACACAAAACTCCGGCGAACCGGGCAGCGCAACTTCCGTTCATATACGCGGTATAAACAATTTCGGGCAAAGCGAACCTTTGTACGTTATCGATGGTGTGGAAATGGGCGGTAATGCGGCAAATGGATACAGCGGGGGAGCGCAATTAAACAGCCCGGGCTCTTCTAATATGGAAACCACGGTGAGCCCGCTTTCGATGCTTAACCCGAATGACATCGAGTCGATAGACATTTTGAAAGATGCATCAGCCAGCGCTATTTATGGCAGCAGGGGCGCAAACGGTGTGATCATTATCACTACCAAACGCGGCAAAAGCGGGAATGCAAAAATATCATACGACGGTTTTGTGGGCTTGCAGCAGCAAGGCAAGTTTTTAAACGTTGACAACCTGCAGCAATACGCCGCCCTGGAAAACAGGCTTGCCGCCGCTTTTGGCACACAGCCCAGGGCCGAATTTGCCAATCCAGGTGTTTTAGGCCCGGGAACCAACTGGCAGGATGCTATCTTCCGTACAGCGGTCGAGCAAAGCCATAACCTCAGCGTGTCGGGCGCCAACGATAAGTCGGATTACTATTTGTCAGCCGGCTATTTTAAACAGGATGGAACGATCTTAGGTTACAACTTCGATCGTTATACCATACGCAGCGTTGTCAATTCGCAGGCAAACAGGTGGTTAAAGCTGGGCGCAGTAATGGGCGCCAGCCGCAGCGACGAGAATGTCGGTCTTGGCAGCAATACCGGTATTATCTACAACGCCTTGCTGGCAACGCCCGACCAGGCAGTTTACAACCCCGACGGTTCGTTCGCCGGTCCGGCATATGTCAACGGGCAATTTCAAGGCGGCCCCAACCCGGTGCAGCAGGCGCTGAATATTACCAACACTTTGACCAGGAGTGAAGTGAATGGCAATATCTACGCAGACATTAAGTTTTTCAAAGACCTGACCCTGCATTCCGAACTCGACGGAGATTTCAACTGGGCAAATGGCCAAACATTCAATCCCACTTATTCATATGGCGCGGCCGGCGTAACGTCGGTCAACCAAACGTTTCATAACGACAATGCTACGCTGAACCGGGCGATCACAAACAGCAGCTACTGGAGCTGGAAGGAGTATTTCAACTACGCGCACACGTGGGGGAAACATAACCTGACCGCTTTGGCTGGCCGCGAAGTTTGGGAATCGAATTATGACTATATCCCGCTTTCGGGTGTAGGTTTCCCTGCCGGTAACAACGTCCAAAGCATAGCCCTGGCTAACGCTGTCGGAGCTACGGTTAACGAAGGTATAGGCACGCAGGTTATGCAATCTTACCTTGGCCGTTTTATTTACACCTACGACAATAAGTACAGCATCACAGCAAATATAAGAAGCGATCAGAGCTCGAATTTTAACCCTGATCCAAACAAACAGATCGGGTATTTCCCGGGTGTGGCAGTGTCGTGGAGATTGTCTGAAGAGCCGTTTATGAAATTCATAAAGCCGGTGGCCGATAATATCAAGATCAGGTTAGGTTATGGTACAACAGGTAACTCGGGCGTTCCGCAATATGTATATGGCGCATCGTTGAAAGGTGTTGCCACCGCTTTCGGCACCGGGTTTATCATAAACAACGTTGCGAATCCGAATTTGACCTGGCAGACCACCATCCAGAAAAACCTGGGAGTCGATTTAACCCTGCTCAACCGTATCGATATTACCGTCGATGCTTATGACAAAACCGCTAAGAACTTCCTGTTCCAGCAGCCTCTGCCTTATTTCTTATTGGGCGGCCCCAACGAATATGGCGATAATCCTGCCGGAATTGCACCTCCATTCATAAACGCAGGAAATATCGAAAACAAGGGTATTGAATTTACCATCAACAGCCGGAACATTGTCGGCAAGGATTTTAACTGGAGCACCACGCTGACATTCTCACACTATAACAACATCGTAACCTCCTTAAACGGAGTGCCCGCTATCAACGAATCTGTCGGCACATCGTATATCAGCTTACCGGCTACAAAAACAATCGTGGGCCAGCCTATCGGCGAATTTTATGGTTATAAAGTGCAGGGCGTCATCAAAACGCAGGCCGAATTGCAGTACCTGGCCACGCACCCGCAAAACGTTACCGGCACTACGCCGCAGGTGGTTAGCAATGCCCAGGGAAACACGATCTGGCTCGGCGATTTGCAGTATGTGGATACTAACCACGATGGCAAAGTTGACTCAAAAGACCAGGTCCCGCTCGGCAGTCCGAATCCTGACTTCACTTACGGTTTCACCAACAATTTCTCGTACAAGGATTTCGATCTGTCCATATTCTTCTATGGGTCGTACGGCGGTAAAATACTGGATGTGCTGGAATATCAAACAGCCGGCCTGTCAAGCTTGTATCAGAACCAGTTAGCTTCCACTGCAAACTTCTGGACGCCAGGCAATCCGAATTCAAATATCCCGGCGCCGCGCGCGGGGCTTGGAAACCCCAACCTGGTGATGTCCGACCGGTTTTTAGAAAGTGCATCGTTCCTGCGTTTACAGAATGTGCGTTTAGGATATACGCTGCCTTCAAACTGGGCCAAATATATTGCCATGAATAGTTTAAAGGTGTACGTAAGCGGGCAGAATCTCTTTGTAATTACCAAGTATCCAGGCCTCGATCCTGAAATAGGCTCATTTAACGAAAATCCGTTGTTAATGAACATTGATATGGGAAGGTATCCGTCGCCCCGCATTTTTACATTGGGCGTTAATGCACAGTTTTAATTTTTAAAGAAGCTTGATATGAAAAGACATATAAAATATATAACAGGATTAGCTGCGGTGGCCGGGATAATGGCCACAGGCTGCAAGAAGGATTTTTTTAACCGCCCGCCGCAATCCAGTGTTACTGTTGGTAACTATTACCAAACAGAATCACAGGTGCGGGCCGCTACGAATGGCTTGTACGGGGCGCCCTGGTTTGGCTGGAATAATAAAGTTGGATGGGCAATTACCGAACTGTCGAGCGGTAATGGCTTTACTTACTCGTCGGATGTTAATGCCTTTATAACCTGGGCTGCGCCAAACGATAACCCCGAACTGCTTGCCGCATGGGATTCGCCGTTTACTGTTATCGCTCAGTGTAATGGCTTGATCAACAATATGAAGCCGAGCATACCCGGGGTAGCGCAGGCGACCGTCAACAATGCGCTTGGCGAAGCCCATCTGATGCGCGCAGTTGCTTATTTCTACCTGGTACGTGTTTTTGGGAATGTGCCCATCGTTGAAAATCCACTCAGTGAAGTGAACGATTTTCAAACGGTGCCGACTAATCCGATATCGGACGTTTATAAATTTATGGTACAGGACCTGAAATTTGCGGAAGCTAACTGCTCGGCAAATACCGCAAGCACCGGGCATGGCGACAGCGGCTCGGCGTCGGCAATGCTGGCGAAAGTTTACCTGTACATGCAGGATTACGCCGACGCACAAAAAGAAGCCGAGAAGGTGATCAACAGCGGCGAGTTTTCGCTTTTGCCAACCTATGAAAACCTTTTCCAAACGGCCTATAACAACAACAAAGAAAGTATTTTGGCTATGCAGTGGATATCCAACGGCGGATATGACTACGGCAATTCTATACAGGCGTCATGGGCCTATAACAGCACTATCACCGGTACGGGCGACGGTTACGCAGTTTTTGGTCCGACGATAGACCTGCAAAACGCATTTAAGGCCGAAGGCGGCGATACGATACGCAGGCATGCCACCATTATGCTGCCCGGCAGCTACTATCCCGACCTGGATGCCGCATCCGGCGGTTACCGGTTCCCGGCAAACGGAAGCGCCCAAAACGAAAATGCTGCGGCTAAGAAATATGTGGTAGGTACCCCTGCCGATAACGGCGGGAAGAGTGCGTCACAGGCATCCGGCAATAACACCTACATTATGCGCTATTCAGACGTGCTGCTTATCGATGCCGAGGCTATTTTGGGTCAGGCGGCAGGCGTGCAACCCGGTACCGGCATACCGCTTACGGCGTCCACTTCAGATCCGCAGGCATTAGCCAGCTTTAATGCAGTGAGAACGCGCGTTGGCGTACCGCCGGTTACTTCGTTTACTTATCAGCAGCTTTTGCTGGAGAGGCGCCTTGAATTTGCGCTCGAGCAGGATTACTGGTTCGATCTTTGCCGCATCGACGGTTACCACCCGGCGGGGTCCGCAACCTCGCCGACACCTCATCCGACGGCTATCGCTATTATCAGCCAGCAGGAAAGAGGCACCTACAGCACTACGGCCGATAATAACCCGGTAATTTATTCGAACAAGCTTACGCCGACCGATGCCAATTTTTACTTCCCGGTTCCGGCTGTGGAGGCGGCGACCGATCCAAATCTGGTTAAAGCGCCGGTACCTTATAAATTCAGTAATTAAGTAAAGATTTTATATGAAAACGAAAATGAAATTAACGCTAACCTATTATTGGATACTGCCGGCTTTGGCGGTATTGGGTCTGGCTTCCTGTAAAAAGGATAAGTACCTGGGTTATACGCCCGGTACAGGTGCGCCTACCATAACGTCGGTGGTGCAAATAAATAAATCGGTAAAGGACACGATAACACAGTCGACAACTACTTACAGCAGTTCGGGCGTTGTTACTACTACGGTGGATACTAACTTCAGTCATATTTCGATAAAGCCGCTCGACTCGGCTACGGTAACCGGCAACCTCGGGGTTATGTATATGATAAAGGGAACAAATTTGGGTAATACTACCAAGCTTACCATCAATGGGGTTACGGTTTATTTTAACCGTAGCTGGGGCAGCGATAACACGCTTATCTTTACCCTGCCCACAAATATTCCGTACGTACAGCCGCAGTCGAATGAAATGGTACTGACTACGCTGACCGGGAAGGTCACTTACAAATTTACTACGCTGCCTCCGCCGCCAACGATCACTCAAACGTCTGATTTCGATTTTTGGGCAAATTCACAAATAACATTAACGGGAAAAGGCTTTGCATCGGTGTCCGACATCAAGTTGACTACTACGGGCGATGAGGTGACTATTATATCAAAGAACGACAGCACATTAGTATTAAAAATGCCTTCAAGCAGTACAGTTACCGAATCTACGTTATCATTTACCTATACCTCAGGATCGAATACCGGCGCCAAGATAGCCTCAAGCGCCGTGTTTAACGACCTGGATAACGCTTACACGATTTACTTCAACAACAGCTTCCAAAATTCGTGGGGGGATAACTCCTGGTCGGGTCCATCAGGGTCGCAGCCGGGTAATCCGCATGCCTACGGCGGCACTAATTCAATTGAAGCAAGTTATCCTGCGGGCGCCTGGCAAGTTGAGGGTTGGGCAAACTGGTACCCAAGCTTCGCGTACGATGCGAGCTATAAGTATTTAACCTTCTGGGTCAAGGGCGGAAAAGCTGATCATACGCTGGTGTTGGTCGGCGATAAGATGGTTGGCGGATACGGGCAGGTGCAAAATGCAAATGCGTATGCAGCACAATTGGTTACAGTTCCGGCCGGCGTGTGGACATTCGTTAAAATACCGTTAAGCCCTCCTTCAACTGCGTTTTCAAAAACGGCAACTGCGCTTAATTACTGGGCAACCGGTTCGCCTGCGCAGCAATTGGGCTTCTTCCTGCAAGGTATGAGCGGCGACGTGAACGAGACCATGTATTTCGACGAAGTAGCATTTGTAAAATAGATATTTTGACAGCGCCGGGTATGACCCGCCCGGCACTGTTTTTAAAAACAGGTTGAGATCGGTTGATTGGTTATCCGGATGCCGCCGGTGTTGAAACACCCGGCGGCATTTAATCGCCTTTTCCAAACTGTCAGCCGGGCAATTAAACAGGATATTAGGACATGATAAGCAATGTAATGCGGGAGATCACTCCCCTTACTCCAAGCGATTGTTTTACTATATTTTCGAGGGTTAAGCAAAAGTTTGATTTTCCTTTACATTACCACGAAGAATACGAGCTTAACCTGATATTGAATGCTAAAGGGGCAAAACGTGTAGTAGGCGGACATATCGAAATGATCGACGACCTGGAACTGGCGCTGATCGGGCCGAACTTGTATCATGCCTGGTTTACTCACCAGTGCCAAAACACCGAGATCGTCGAGGTCACCATCCAATTTCACAAGGACCTTTTTGACGAAAAATTCCTGAAAAGGAACCAGCTTAACTTTTTGAGGACGATGTTCGACCGCTCGCAGCGAGGTATATTGTTTTCTCCGGAGACAGTGTTGGCTCTAAAAGACAGGCTGCTTTCCCTGGACAAAAGAACAGGCTTTGATTCGGTGCTGGAATTGCTCTCTATCCTGCATGATCTTTCAATTTCTCGCAACATGCGCACGCTTTCCGACCTGGGCTTTACCAGCGAAAAGTTCTATTACAACAGCAGGCGTATCGAAAAAGTGTTCGAATACATGAATTTGAACTACAACAGGCAGGTGACACTGGCTGAAGTATCGCGCATTGCGAACATGCCTGAAGCATCTTTCAGCAGGTTTATTAAAAAACGCACGGGCAAAACCTTTATCGACAGCCTAAACGAGATCCGGTTGGGTCATGCCTCACGCATGCTGATCGAAACAACCGATACCGTGGCCGAAATAGCCTATAAATGCGGCTTTAACAACATATCCAATTTCAACCGCATATTTAAACGTAAAAAACTTTGTATACCCAAGGAGTTCCGCGAAACGTATACCAGTAACTGGGTATTTATTTAACTATATAGATATCGAATGAAAAACCTGCCTACGCTAAGCATGTTACTTTTGCTGGCATCTGCCGCTTTTTACGCCTGCAAAAAGCAAAACAACGGCAACCAGGATAACAATAACAATAATAACGGTCTTGTTACTATTGGGAATACGCCCGGCACGATAACCAAAGGCACCGATCCGCAAGCAGCGGCCGCCCAGGGCTTCTTCCTGACTGATTCGTGGCAGGCCAAAACATTTACAATTCCTTCCAACGCCGCGACGGCTTCCAAACCGGCTGCGTCGGACATTACGGTAACCATCGACCTGAGCCAGATCATTACAAAGGTTTCGCCGTATATTTTCGGCAACAATACTAATCCCTTCATGGGGCAGTTTGTCGATCAGCCCGTGCTGATGAGCAACCTCACCACTTTATCGCCGAATATTTTGCGTTTCCCCGGTGGTAGTTTATCCGATATTTATTTCTGGAATGCAGGCGATGGACAGGCACCGGCGGATGCGCCCGCGCAATTGCTCGACGCCAACGGGAATGCCTCTAACGCGGGCTATTGGTTCGGCAATAACCCCGCCGCATGGACCTTGACGTTGGATAATTATTATAAAGTATTACAGCAAACCAACAGCACGGGCTTGATCACTGTCAACTACGGTTATGCGCGTTACGGCACAAGCGCCCACCCTGACCAGGCTGCGGCCCACCTCGCCGCGCAATGGGTGCGGTATGATAAAGGCCGCACTAAATATTGGGAGATAGGCAACGAGATATATGGTAACTGGGAAGCGGGTTACCGCATCAATACGGCGACCAACCAGGACGGTCAGCCCCCGATAATTACCCCTGCCTTATATGGGACACATTTCAAGGTCTTTGCCGATTCCATGCGCGCCGCCGCCAAAGAAACCGGCGCGGCCATTCAGATCGGGATTGTGCTAACAGGAGACAACAGCGGCTCGTCGTCGGGCAATGTAGATAACTGGAATGCAGGCGTGTTAGCAGCGGTGGGAAATACGCCCGATTTTTATGTCGTGCATAACTATTACACGCCCTATAATCAAAACTCATCGCCCGATGCGATCCTCGCAACACCGGCTTCCGGAACGGCGTCGATGATAAACTGGGTGCGGTCGAGCGTGGCAGGAGCAGGTGTTACTCAGAAGCCGGTTGCCATGGACGAGTATAATATTTTTGCAACCGGCTCCAACCAGAGGGTGTCGCAGATAGCAGGCATGCACGGCGTAATGGTTTTGGGCGAGGCACTGAAAAATCAAATCAGCATGGTTAGCCGCTGGGATCTGGCTAACGGGTGGGATAACGGAAACGATATGGGCATGTTCAATAACTCGTCGCAAAACGGGGGATCCGAGCCTGGGGCGCCTGCATGGAATGCGCGCCCGGCCTTCTACTATATGTACTATTTCCAAAAATATTTTGGCGACCGTATGGTTTATTCAAGCGTAACCGGAAGCAGTACTATCTATAGTTATGCCTCGATGTTTTCATCCGGACAAGCTGGCGATATCCTGGTCAATACCAGTTCAGGCGATCAGACTGTTTCTCTCGCCATCGACAATTTCATCCCCGGGGCAAAATATTATTACTATGTGCTTACGGGTGGAACCGACGGAACGTTTTCCCGTAAAGTGCTGGTCAATGGCAACGGGCCTTCGGGGAATTCAGGCGGCCCTTCGAACTTTTTGTCTATTCCCCCGGTTTCGGTGCCGCAAAAAGGAGGCATCAATATTACCATCCCTGCCTACGGAGTAGTATATTTGGTTGCCGATGGCAGCATTTAAACCAAAAAAAATGAGAAGGACTTTGTTTATTTTCCTCGCATGTGTATTCGCATGCCTGCAGAGTTTTGCGCAAAATAGCGCCAATCTTGCACCAACCCCGCCCATGGGCTGGAATAGCTGGAATGTTTTTCAGACTAACATTAACGAGCCATTGCTGAAGAGCATGGTGGACGCCTATGTTTCATCAGGAATGAAAGATGCAGGGTATACTTACTTTGTGCTGGATGATGGCTGGATGAGTATGGAAAGGGATGCAAACGGGCAATTAGTCGCCGATCCGAAAAAATTTCCCAATGGGATGAAGGAGTTTGCCGATTATGTACATTCCAAAGGATTGAAATTCGGTATTTATAATTGTGCAGGAACGAAAACCTGTGCTGGTTATCCGGGAACGCGCGGCCATGAATATGAGGATGCCCGCCTTTACGCCTCCTGGGGAGTGGACTACCTGAAGTTCGACTGGTGCTACGCCGATGGCGAAAATGCCCGTGAGGCTTATAAAACCATGAGCCTGGCATTGAAGGCGACCGGGCGCCCTATTGTATTTAGTCTTTGCGAATGGGGCACGCATCAGCCATGGCTATGGGCTAAGGACGATGGCCAGTTGTGGCGTACCACCGGCGACATAGGGCCTGCCTTCTCGACCGACATCAAGCGCGACGGATGGACGGCTTTATGCGTACTGAGCATCCTCGACAGGCAGGACAGCATCCGGCAGTATGCCGGTCCCGGCCATTGGAACGATCCCGACATGCTGGAGGTAGGTAATGGAATGACCTACAACGAGGACAAATCGCACTTTACGTTATGGTGTATGCTGGCAGCGCCCCTGATGTCGGGCAATAACCTGCATACCATGTCGCCGCAAACCATAAGTATTCTCACCAATAAGGATGTGATCGCTATTGACCAGGACCCGCTGGGTGTGGAATGTTTTAAATATGCTATGACTGCCGACAGCGTTGAAACCTTAGTTCGTCCGCTGGTTAACGGCGACCTGGCGGTTTGTTTTCTAAACCGTTCCGATAAACCTCAGAAGGTCGATTTCGACTGGTCAGCGCACTCTATCAACGATGCGATATCGAAAACCGATGCCGACTTTACCAAAACGACCTACAAGCTGCGTGAATTGTGGTCGAAAAAGGAGATGGGAACAACGAAAAGGCCGCTGAAGCAAGCTATTCCTCCGCACGATGTGATCATGCTGAGGCTGGTTAAGCAATAGCTGGATTGATTTAAACTGCTGCGTCCGTTCCTTCAAACATTTTTGCTTTGGTTTTTATTTATGAATAAAAAGACCGATGAATGCTTACCAGCAAAAATGGATCGACGTTTTGAGGGCCGCTAACCTGAAGGACTGGAAGATAGAACCTTTAAACGACGACATCGTCGTCGAGATGCCGCATATTACCGACCTAAAGCTGATCAGGGACAGGGTGCCCGAGGTTATTGCAGCTTTTTCGCTTGATAATAATGAACCTAAGGAACGGCTCAAATTTATATTTAAGAACGACGTCGAGCGTTTCGAGTACGTGATCAACCCTGGGCAAAGCGACCTGGGTCAGCCCTGATCGAACCTGGTTTTGCTTGAAATGATCGCCACGCATGCGCCCATGCAGGCAATGACGAGGAACGATGCACGCAACGTTGCTATGCCCGCAATAAAACCAATAAGCGGCGGACCGACAAGAAAACCGGTGAACCCTATTGTTGTCACCGCAGTAAGCGCAATGCCCGGCGCCATGCCGCTGGTTTTGCCTGCCGAGCTGTAGATCATCGGCACTACCGACGATACGCCCACGCCAACCAGCATAAAACCTAATATGCCTGTAACCAGGTGCGGAAATAAAACCGAAACCAACAACCCTGTTGCCGTAAGCGAGCCGCTGATCTGCAGTGTGCGTTTCAGGCCATATCTGCCCGCGAACCAGTCGGCGGTAAACCTGCCTGATGCCATCATGCACATAAACGCAAAATAGCCGGCACCTACCCAACCGCCGTGAGCCAGGATAACTTTTTTAAAATATACGCCGCTCCAGTCGAACATCGTTCCCTCGCAGATCATCGAGCAAAAGGCCAGGACACCCAGTTTTAACAGGGGCACCATTGCTTTTAGCCTTTCGCGGATCGATAAGACCATAGCGCCCTCCTCGGCGGCCTTACTGCTATCGTCTTCGAGGTCGCGCGAAGTAATGATCACGCCGGCAATGATCACGCAGAGAATACATACGAAGTGGTAAAA
>JAFDZK010000090.1 GCA_018267005.1 Bacteroidota bacterium | reverse complement strand
TAACGAATCGGGCGTTGTCACGGAAAAAGCTGAATATGAGTACTGGTACGATAACCCTATAACCCAACCCCGACTCGGCATTAAAAACGCGGACTGGATCAACAGCTTTGAAAAATTCGATGCCGGTAAAAAAGTACTTTCCGTTACAGATATGGACACCAACGACTTCCTGAAACAATACCCGGACGAGGCGGATGAGGATGGTGCCTGACTTGCTGCCGTGATCGGGATTAAAGCATGTGGTTGCGCGATTGCTTCCCCGCAAAATTTCCATCTGCCTGCCGCCGGGCTTCCGAAGGAAGTTTCTCATCATAGTCGGCGGTACGCCCCGTTTCCTCCCGGGGATGTTTTCAGCCTTAATCATATTGTAAAAACTACGCCATTTTAAAGTTGTTGCTTACGTAGGACAGGCCTGCAAGCCAGCCATGGCAAGCTAAAAACACGACGAGATGAACAGGAAAGACTTCCCTGAGAATATACAGGACCTCCAAAATTACAAGATCGCCCAATTCGCGCTTGCACGGCGTTACGAGGACATCGGCGAAAAAAACATTGATCAGCTAAAAAGACACCTGCTTGGCGGGCTGGGCTCTTTTATACATGCAATGACCAAACCCGCTATCCACAAGCTGGTACGCCAAATCGAAGTTATCGGCGAAGGGGGTAAATGCAAGGCGCCGATGACGCGTGATCTCCCTTATGACCGCGCCGCACAGTTGTACACCGCCCTGGTGCGTTACCCGGATTTTATGGATAATTTCCTGGGCAAGGAAGCCACCTGCCATCCCAGCGACAACATCGGGCCGTTGCTCGCCGCTTCGCAATATAAACCCACTACGGGCAAAGAATTCCTGGCCGCGATGGCTATTGCTTACCAGATCCAGTGCCGGCTGGTGCAGGAAATTCCGGTAATGATCGAAGGTATCGATCATACGCTCTTATTAGGATATTCGATGACTGCGAGCTTATCGCGGCTTTTGGGGCTCAGCAATGAGCAAGCCGCCCATGCGTTGGGCATTACCGGTACATCGATCAGCCCGATGGTTACCAGCCGGGCTTCTTATACCTACGAATGGAAAGGTTTTGCTTCCTCGTTCGACGCGCTCAACTGCGTCGGCATCACGCTGCTGGCAAAAGAGGGGCTAACCGGACCTGTCGCGATTTTCGAGGGTCCGAAAGGCTTTAAGGATGTGTTTGACATGAAGCTGGACTACGACTGGAACCGGGAAACATTTGAGCTTATCGGGAAGTGTGTTTTGAAAAAATACAATGTAGAGGTGCACGCGCAACCGGCACTGGAAGCTATCGACGAGTTAAGAAAAACCCACAACATTAACCCGACCGACATAGAGGAAGTAGAGATCACGACGTTCTTAACCGCTTATCACATCATCGGCTCGGGCGCCTACGGCGACAGGCAGATCGTGGAAACCAAGGAGCAGGCGGACCATAGCTTATTTTATGCGGCGGCCGTGCTGTTGCTGGACGGAGAAATTTACCCTGAACAATACGAGCCCGGCCGCATAAACCGGCCGGACGTGCAACAATTACTTCGGAAAGTTAAGATAGGCACCGGCTTCCCGCTGCATGAGCCGGTGAAGGTAGCCGGGATACTTGACCCCTATACGCTGGCCTATCCCGACAAAGTAAGGGCGAAGGTGGGAATAACACTGCGGACCGGCGAAACGCTGAACTGTGAAAAGGAAGATTATCACGGGTTTTTTACCCGGCCGTTTAGCTGGACAGACACCATCAATAAGTTTAAGAGACTTTCCGCCGAAGTACTGACCAACGACGAGACAGAACAACTTATCGACACGGTTACACATTTGGAAAGCGCGAAGGACATGTCGGCGTTGATAAATATGCTGGCCTTACCAGCGCACAAAGCCGAAGGAGTTTCCTAAGAAGATCATTGGGTATCGTCGGTACTGACACGATCATGCCAGTGTAGGAGGTGTTGCAGGGTGTTGCAGGTGTTCTGAAACACTACACCCTATGTTTATTACCGGATTGCCTAAACGAAGAAAGCCGCCCAAGCGGCGGCCTCCTTACTATATGATGAACTTTTACAAGTGCTTACAGGGTTACCATATCCTCGCTGGCGGGGATGTTGGCGCTGTCGCTTTCGTTAGCGGCAACCAGGCTGTACTTGTTCACGCTGCTGGTAACGTCGCGGTTCAGGGTGAACTCCTGGGTAGTACCGCTCAAGTCGGCTTTGGCGTGGTCGGCTACCGTAACTTTGGCGCTAAAGGCGTCGAGGTTTAAGTTAGCGGAGGCGTTGTCGCGCAGGGTAACATCCAGGTCGATCTGCGAAAATTTACCAACCGATTTTACTTCGGCGTTATCATAAGCGGTGATGGCGCGCAGGTCGGATGCCTTTACCCAAACCACTAATTTCTGCGGAGCGTAAGATGAGATGCGCAGCACGCCGTTGCGGCTTTGCACCAGCGCGCTTTCGGAATAGTAGCGGTTGTAAACCTTTACCTGGTCGCTTTCGTCGTTTGATACGAACAGCTCGACGTTGCCATGTACTTCGATCTTGCTGATGCGGTTTACGTCGGTAAGCACCGTGCTTACTTCGTCATTTTTTGCAGCGCTTTTACCGGCTGCGAAGCTTTTTGTCCCTGCGCTTAAAACCAGGGTTGCTATAGTTGCGAGTGTTAAAATTGTAGTTTTCATATCATTAATCTTTTGATCGTCTGTTGTTTATATTTTCTTGTTTTTAAATACATCCATAAGACGTATCCCCCGGAATAACGTTACAGCCAGAACCCGACTATTAGATGTACGGCAGGATTTCTTCGGCGAACAGCCGTTTTGTGTCGGTGAAAAAATGGGGTTCCGGAGGTCGGAGGTCCGATGTCAGAGGTTAGAAGCTCTGATTTGACCCTCAAAAAGGACTCAAAACTAAGGACTCAGTACTTAGGCTATAAATAATACTTCTCCCCGTCCGACTTGATCTTGCCGGCGTCGAGCAGCAGGCGTATGGTTTCGATACGTTCCTTTTCGGTGCCGGTTTGTACGCGGGTAATCAGCTCGTCGGTGTCCATATCCTCGGCGCTCAGCAGTTGGACAATCTCGGCGGTAATGTCATCCACGGTTTCCGAGAGGTTTCGTTTGCGTTTTTCTTCCAGGCACACGTCACACACGCCGCATTTGAGAGCATTGTCCTCGCCGAAATAAGCCAGCAGCATCTGGCTGCGGCATTTTTTATGCTCGGCGTAAAGAAAAACGGCTTCCATTTTCCGGGTGTAAACCATTTTGCGTTCATCGATGTAGCGCTTGTTGATGACCAGTTCCCTGTTATCGCGCCGCGCCTGGATGAAAGTTACCTGCGGCTGGTCAGTTTGCTGCAGGTAGTTGAGGATACCCATCTCCTGAAGCTGCTTCAGCCCCTCGATAACCTGCTGTACGCTCAGGTTGCTGCGTCGCGCCAGGTCGAATTCGCGCAAACGAACGTAATTTTCGAACGAGCCGCCGTACGAGCGCAGGATAGTTTTGATAAAAGGGTCCCAGGCCTCGTTAGCTATCTGGAAGCGATATAATTCCTCGTTCGAAACCTCGAACTTGAATCGCGATGGCAGGAAGACACTCTCCGTAAAGGCCAGGTATTCGTCCTGTTCCAGGAATTTGAGTGCATTGATGGTTTTTGTCGGCTCGAGCTTATAACGGGAGCAGAAATCGCCCAGGTCCAGGTCGAAGCTTATCCCCTGCCCTGTTCCGTAAGCTAAATGGTAATGACTGCCAAGGCAATGGTAAACCTGTTTGATCTCGTCGACCGATGGAAAGGCCGAAAGCAGCTTTTTCTCATTTTTCAGGCGGTCGGCAGGCGTATGAAGCAGCACCGCATACGCCTTATGCCCATCGCGACCGGCTCGGCCCGCCTCCTGGTAATAGGCTTCAAGGCTTTCTGGCATATCTTTGTGGACTACGAAGCGCACGTCGGGCTTGTCGATACCCATTCCGAAGGCGTTGGTCGCCACAATGATGCGCGTGCGGCTATTTTGCCAGTCTTCCTGACGTGATGAACGCTGCTCCATGGTCAGACCGGCATGGTAAAAGTCGGCCTTAAAACCATTTTCGGTATAAAACTTGGCGATTTCGGCTGTTTCCCTGCGGCTGCGCACATACACGATACCGCTGCCTTTTACGCCTTTGGGAATATCCAGCAATTTCCGAAACTTATTCTCGTCGTGCTGAACAACGTAGCTGATATTCTTCCGCTCAAAACTTTGCTGAAATACATTGGGCTCCCCAAAAAGCAGCTTTTGCTGAATGTCATCCTTTACGTCGTCAGTCGCCGTTGCGGTAAGCGCCAGCACCGGTACACCGGGGTGCAAAAGCCTCAGGTCGGCAATGTGCAGGTAAGGTGGCCTGAAATCGTAACCCCACTGCGATATGCAATGCGCCTCGTCGACCGCAATGAGATTGACATTCATATAGCTGATGCGTTCCCGAACCAACTCGGATAGCAGCCTCTCGGGCGACAGGTATAAAAACTTTACCGGGCCGTAAACGCAGTTATCCAATGCAATGTCCACCTCGCGTTTGCTCATGCCGGATACAATAGCGATGGCTTCGATGCCCCTGGCCTTCAGGTTTTCCACCTGGTCCTTCATAAGCGCTATCAGCGGCGAAACCACGATACATATTCCATCCTTAGTCAATGCCGGCACCTGGAAACAAATGGATTTGCCGCCGCCGGTGGGCAGCAATGCCAGCGTATCGCGGCCCAGCAAAACTGACTGGATGATCTCTTCCTGCAAAGGCCGGAAGGAATCGTGGTTCCAGTAATGTTTCAGTATCTGGTGGATCGTCATTTTTTATTTCGGGTTTCGAATTTACAATTTAGCATTGTCTAATCAGCTATAAGATAAATTCGAAATCGAAAATGCGGAATTCGAAATCCCCTAATATTTCTAACTTCGCGGCATTAACCACCAGTTGACTATGAAGCATTTTCTCGCTGCGTTTGTATTCACCTTAACCTCACAACTACTTTATGCCCAAAAATGGAACGTGGAAAACCCGCCCGGGCCATCGAAAAAAGTGACGATCACTACCGATGAAGGCACCTGGATGGACCTGGATGTCAGCCCCGACGGTCAAAACATCGTGTTCGACCTGCTGGGCGATATTTACAGCATCCCTATCAAGGGCGGAAGAGCTACTTCGCTAGCCGTCGGCAAGGCATGGGAGATACAGCCGCGCTATAGTCCGAACGGTAAAATGATAGCCTTCACGAGCGACCGGGACGGCGGCGACAATATCTGGGTGATGAACAGCGATGGTACCAATAAGCACCCGATAACCAAAGAAAATTTCAGGCTGCTGAACAATCCCTACTGGACGCCCGACGGACAATATATCGTAGCCCGCAAACATTTCACCGGAACGAGATCGCTTGGCGCCGGCGAAATGTGGATGTACAACATTAATGGCGGCGATGGGATACAATTGACCAAACGCAAGAACGATCAGCAGGATGCAGGCGAACCTATCGTTTCGCCGGATGGAAAATATATTTACTGGAGCGAGGACGTAACGCCGGGACCAGATTTTGAATACAATAAAGATCCTTACAAAGGCATCTATGCTATTAAACGGCTGAACCGCGAAACCGGGAAGATCGAGGAAGTTACCGGCGGAGCCGGCGGCGCGTGTCGCCCGCAAATATCGCCCGACGGAAAATTGCTGGCTTTTGTAAAACGCGTAAGGCTGAAGTCGGTGCTTTACCTGCGCAACCTGGCAACAGGCGAAGAATGGCCGGTGTATGACGACCTTTCCAAAGATCAGCAGGAAACCTGGGCCATTTTTGGCGTTTACCCTAATTTTAGCTGGACTCCCGATAGCAAAAACATCATTTTTTACGCCAAAGGGAAAATATGGAACCTGGATATTACCACGCTTAATGCCGTCCAGGTGCCTTTCGAGGTAACAACCACGCAAACTATTACCGATGCGCTGCATTTTCCGCAGAAAGTTTTCCAGGAGGAATTTCCGGTAAAAATGATCAGGCAGCTAACCACTTCGCCCGACGGCAAACGGGTTGCCTTCAACGCGGCAGGCCATATTTATATCAAAACGTTGCCCGACAGCGTGCCCATCCGTATTGACAGCACAGCCGATATGGAATATGAACCCGATTTCAGCCCTGATGGCAAGTCGCTGATCTATGTCGACTGGAACGACGAGCTGAAAGGATTTATCAACCGCGTCGACCTTACAACACACATTGTTACAAGGCTGACAGCCGACCGCGGCTTCTATTATTCGCCAAAGTTCTCCAGTAAAGGCGACAAGATCGTTTACCGCAAAGGCGAGGGCAACGAAGTGCTGGGTTTCTCATTTGGTACAAACCCGGGCATCTATATAATGCCATCCACTGGAGGCAAGCCCAAAATGATCATTGACAACGGGATCCATCCTCAATTTTCGTCCGACGATTCAAAAATATATTATCAAAGCTCGGATGGGGACAATAAAACCTTCCGTGTGATGGACACTACAGGCGCCAACCAGCGAACACTGTACACTTCAAAATATACCACGCAGTTTGCGCCGAGCCCCGACGGGAAATGGATGGCGTTTACCGAGCTGTTCAACTGTTATATCACGCCGATGGTGAGTACCGGCAACCCGCAGGATCTGTCGGCATCGAATAAAGCCATCCCATTAAATAAGCTTACGCGTGACGCGGGCACTTACCTGCACTGGAGTAAAGACAGCCAAAAGCTGATGTGGACACTGGGACCGAAATATTTTGTAAGAGATATACAAAATGCTTACCCCTTTACAGATGGCGCCAGGGACAAAACGCCGGCTGTCGATACGGTTGGTATTGACATCGGCCTGAAGCTGAAAACCGATGTGCCCGACGGGAAGATCGCCTTTAAAAATGCCCGTATCATTACGATGAAGGGCGACGAAGTTATCCAGAACGGAACAATTGTTATCGACCGGAATAAAATAGCAGCGATAGGAAAAGCCGACGACGTACAAATACCGGCCGACGCACTGGTTTACGATGCCACCGGCAAAACCATTATGCCGGGTATCGTCGATGTGCATGCGCACCTGCACCCCAGCCCGGACGGCATATCGCCGCAGCAGGACTGGAATTACTATGCTAACCTGGCCTATGGAGTGACAACCGCGCACGACCCGTCGAGCAACACCGAAATGGTGTTCAGCCAGTCGGAGATGCTGAAGGCGGGTGTTATGGTCGGTCCGCGCGTTTATTCGACCGGCACGATCCTTTACGGCGCCGACGGCGATTTTAAAGCCGTTATCAATAGCCTGGACGATGCCAAGTCGAACATCCGCCGCCTGAAAGATGTGGGTGCATTTTCCATAAAGAGCTACAACCAGCCGCGCCGCGAACAACGCCAGCAGATCATTGCCGCAGCGCGCGAAATGCAGATGGAAGTTGTGCCCGAAGGCGGTTCGACGTTCTTTACCAATATGAACATGATACTCGACGGGCATACCGGCATCGAGCACAACATTCCGGTCGTTCCGGTCTATAAAGATGTAAAAGCCTTATGGAATGCCAGCAAGTCGGGCTATACCCCTACCCTGATCGTTTGCTATGGCGGGCAGTTCGGTGAGAATTACTGGTACGACCGGACTGATGTGTGGAAAAACGAACACCTGCTCAGTTTTACGCCGCAATACCTGGTAGATGCACGGTCGCGCAGGCGTACAACTTCCGAATACGGCGACTACGGACATATAGAGGTTTCGAAATACGTAAAGCAAATCGCCGACGGCGGTACCAAAGTAAATCTTGGTTCACACGGTCAGCTACAGGGCCTCGGCGCGCACTGGGAGCTTTGGATGCTGGCACAAGGCGGCATGACGCCTTTGCAGGCGATACGCTGCGCCACCATTAACGGAGCGTCATACCTGGGAATGGAAAAGGAAATAGGATCACTGGAACAGGGCAAACTGGCCGACCTGATCGTACTGAACGACAACCCGCTGGAAGATATCCGCAACAGCCAGAAGATCAAATATGTCATGGTGAACGGACGTTTGTACGACGCCGACTCAATGAACGAGATCGGCAACCGCCTGAAGCCCCGTCTGCGCTTCTGGTGGCAGCTAAACCATGGCGAAGCGCTTAATTTGCCTGTCGGCAGTAATGAAACGTGGACATATACCAGCCAGGATGGGGATTAGTTAGTCCGGAAGTCCGATAAGTCCGAAAGACATATCCTGCAAAGATTTCATCTTTCGGACTTTCCGACTTGCGGACTTTCTGACTCAAAAAACAACCACTCATAAAACGCCGGAAAATCACCGTTCCATTGCTTTTCGTTGTGTTTAGCGTCTTTAACCACCACTTCGGGCGAGTTTTGCTCGCCTACGCCTTTTGACCTGACTATGCCGGCCATCTTTTGCATATCGGGCACCATGCCGTCGCTTTCAGCGCCGCCGCAGACAAAGTAAAAACGTGATTTGTTATTAACATGCTGTTCTGCATACCTAAAGATTTCGGGCGCGATCCAGAAAGCCGGCGAAAAAATGCCGCCATTGCCGAATACGCCGGGATATTTTAATACCGCGTACATAGAGATCAGCCCGCCCATCGAGCTGCCGGCTATCGTGGTATTCTTAGCATCGGTTTTTGTCCGGTAATGTGAGTCGACGTATGGCTTAAGCGTTTTCACTAAGAAATCGACGTAAGCGTCCCCTTGTCCTTTGCCATATTTCGAGTCATAAGGGTCGTACTCCGAAATACGGTAATCACCGCCATGATCGACGCCGACTACAATACATTGCTCCCTCGCCGGCAATCTATCCAGTATCTCGTCGACACCCCATTCTCCGTAGCCGGAAGTATAGGTGTCGAAAAGGTTCTGCCCGTCGTGCATATAGATGACCGGATATTTTTTATGTGACGACTGGTAATCCGCCGGCAGATAGATCCATATCCTGCGCTGCCGGCCAAGTTGCGGAATATCAAAATTTTCGCTGACGATGTGCACATTAGGACTTGCCGTGTGTTTCTTCTCTTCGGGCTTAAAATTATCCTGCCACCCGGCAATATCAATTTTTACGGTTGTGTCGGAAGACACCTTGAGGACCCGGTTTTCTATTGGCTTTCCGGCGGCGCCGCATTCAACCGTCTGCCAATTGCCGCGGGTTATTTTAAAGCTATAGACACCTTTGGGCAGACTCTTCAAAAGGTGGTATTTGCCCGAGTCGTTCTTAACCAGTTGCCATGCTTTGTCGGCGGGGTTCCAACTGTTAAAATCGCCGGCAATAAAAAGCGTTACGCTAAGGCCTTTCGCCGGGGGAATTTTATCGGTTTGGAAGTCGATTTTATGCTGTCCGAACGATAAAAAACTCTGTCGGAAAAGCAAAAACGCGCAGAAAAAAATTTTTTTTTTCATTATAAATTGTCTTTTTTACAGTTATTTTTCCGGGAACGTTCCCGGGAACGTTTGCATTAAAGTAAAAATATCAATTGTGTAATTTTGACACTTTGCTAAATGTGAAAACCGCATTATTTTCAAAATAACGGGCAAAAATTGCGATATTCTCAGTAAAAACCGCTCCAATTTTTTTTCTTTAAAGTTAAAAACTTATTGCAATTATAGCCGAAAATTATCTTTTATATAAAATTTGCATTTATTACTTCTTGGTGTAAATTAGTCACACGCAGTTTAAGCTAAGTTAACAAACCAATTTACGACCGGCATAAATGCCGTTTTTTAATTCACACACACAAGTAAAAGTATGAGAAAAAACTACTCAAAAAAGTACGTGCTTCTCTGTGCATTCCTGATGATGTCCGTCATGGCATTTGCACAAAAAGGAAGCATTAAGGGTACGGTGGTTGACGAAACCAATCAGCCCCTGCCCGGCGCCTCGGTTAGCATCGATGGGACGACCATTGGTTCGGTAACCGACGCTAACGGTAACTACACTATCTCCAACGTAAATGCAGGCAACTATAGCCTGACCGCGAAATTTGTGGGTTATGTAACATCCAAGCAAACCATTACCGTAGGTAGTTCCATAATTACGGTAAACTTCGGCTTGAAACCCCAAAACACCAGCCTGAATGAAGTAGTAGTTATCGGCTATGGTACCGTAAAAAGTAAAGACGTTACGGGTGCCGTTGATGTAATTTCATCAAAGGACTTCAACCAGGGCGCAATTACCACACCTGAGCAATTAATCCAGGGTAAAGTTGCGGGCGTTTCTATTACGTCAAACAGCGGTATGCCGGGCGCCGGCAGCACCATAACGGTCCGCGGCGGCGCGTCTATCAACGGCAGTAACTCGCCCTTGATAGTGCTTGACGGGGTTCCCCTGAGCTCGAGCGGTATAAGCGGTGCGGCAAACCCGCTCGACCTGATCAATCCGAACGACATTGAATCTTATAGCATATTAAAGGATGCTTCCGCTTCAGCTATCTACGGTAACCGGGCAACCAATGGCGTTATCATTATTACAACCAAGAAAGGGCAAGCGGGCAAACCGGTGATCAATTTTAACACGCAGTTTTCCGTAGGTACACTTCCCAAAGAAGCTCCGGTTTTATCTGCTGCACAGTTCCGCTCCTACGTCAATGCTAACGATACCACATCGGCCGGCATCTACAAACAATTCCTGGGTAATTCTAATACCGACTGGCAAAAGCAAATATACCGAACAGCTTTAGGGACTGATAATAACCTGAGTATTTCGGGTGCTGTAGCCCATAATAAATTACCGTATCGTGTTGCCGTCGGCTATACCGATGATAACGGTATATTGAAAAACACGTCGATGAATAGGTATACCGGTAGTGTAAACCTTAACCCAAGCCTGTTAAAAGATCATTTGAAAATTAACTTCAATTTCTTAGGTTCGGAGGTGAACAACCGGTTTGCCAATAACCAGAATGGCATTATCAGCGATGCTGTAAGCTTTAATCCGACGGTTCCTGTGACCTCGTCAGATGCCAAATATGCACCTTACGGCGGCTACTGGCAATGGACCGACAATTCTTCGCAGAATGGCTTAAAGGCGCTTGCTCCGCTTAACCCGGTGGGTTTACTGAATCAAGCAAACGACATCAGCACGGTTTACAGGGCGATAACCAATTTAACACTGGACTATAAAATTCATTTTTTCCCAGACCTGCATGCTAATGTAAACCTGGCATATGACGGCTCAAAAGGGTCGGGCAGCACGACCATTCCAGCTAATGCCGCCTCAAATTACAAAACCGTTTCACAAAATGGCGTATTATATAGCGGCAGCTATAGCCCTTACAACCAAACACTGCAAAATAAACTGTTCGAAGGCTATTTAAGCTATAATAAAGATATAAAGAGCATTGACAGTCACGTGGATGCGGTTGCAGGCTATTCTATACAGGACTTTATCCAAAACGATTCGAACGGTCTGTTTGATGTTAATGGCTTGTATTACAATTCCAAATTCTCAGACGGCACGGTGAATCTTTCGTCCGGACAGAATTACAATAATTACGAACACCTGATTAATGAATATTTGCTGACATCGTTCTATGGCAGGGTAAATTACAATTACGCCAGCAAATATTACCTGACGGCCTCTGTCCGCAGTGATAACTCAACAAAGTTTGCCCCCGGCACCCGTACAGGCGTATTTCCTTCGGCGGCATTGGCCTGGAAGATCAATAATGAGGACTTCCTGAAAAGCAGCAATGTGATATCTAACTTAAAGCTGCGCGTTGAATACGGTGTAACCGGTAACCAGGAAGGTATTGGCGATTATGATTACCTTTCCGCATACAGCCTCAGCAACAGCGCTGCTGAATATGCATTTGGCAATACTTATTACCAATTATATCGTCCGGGCGCTTTCTATCCCGGCAGAACCTGGGAAACCACGCATCAAACCAACATTGGCTTGGACTACGGCTTCTTTAACGAACGTATCACGGGTTCTATCGATTACTACTACAATAAAACCAAAAACCTGCTCGTGCTGATTAACCAGCCCGCGGGTGCCAACTTTGGTAACCAGATAGTCGGCAACGTTGGAGATATGGAAAATGACGGTGTGGAATTAAACATTACCGGCCATATCATCGACACGAAGGACATTGGCTGGACTGCCAGCTTTAACGTTGCCTTCAACCACAACAAGATCCTTAACCTGACAGCTCAGCCCAATCCTAATTTCCCCGGTATCCAGGAAGGAAATATATCAGGTGGTACGGGTAACTATATCGAGATCGATCAGCCCGGAGCAGCCAGGAACTCATTCTACGTTTATCAGCAGGTTTACGGCGCCAACGGCAAGCCTATCGACGGCGTATTTGTGGACCGGGACGGCAATGGCATCATCAACAATCAGGACCTTTATAAAGACCACAGCCCAGATCCGAAACAGATATTCGGACTCAGCTCGGATTTCCGTTATAAAAAATGGCTGGTGGGTTTTGTAGCCCGTGCCAACCTGGGCAACTACGCGTATAATAACGTGGCTGCTGCAACCGGTATCCAGCGCAATATCATGAACCCTCTTGGCATCATCAACAATGGTTCGAGTGATGTACTGGCCAGCGGCCTGACCGGCAACGGCAGCAACGACCTGCTGTCGGATTACTACATCCAAAATGCTTCATTCCTGAGGATGGACAATATCCACATAGGTTACAATTTCGGCCAGGTATTTAACGGGCATGGTACTTTAAGAATTACCGCTAATGTTCAGAACGCATTTATCATTACCGATTACAAAGGCGTAGATCCTGAATTTACCTACACCGGAACTACAGGTTCGGGTATTGATAATAACAATTACCCGCGTCCACGGACATATACGCTTGGCTTGAACCTTAGCCTTAAATAATTAAACGGACGATTATTGAAAGAACTTAATAAAATGAAAAGAAAAGCATTGAAAACATTACTGATCGCGGGGCTAATATCCTGCGGATTAGTGTCGTGCGAGAAGAACAAAATTCTTTCGCCGAATTACGAGGTCACCTCGCAGCAGGTATTCAGCACGCCGCAGGGATACACTGAAGCGATGGCCAAGGTGTATGGAGCCTTTGCCCTGACGGGTAACCAGGGTCCTGCCGGAAGTGGCGATATACAAGGCATTGACGAAGGCACATCAGACTTTTTCCGATTGCTGTGGTATGCGCAGGAATTGCCTACCGATGAAGCGGTTATCGGCTGGGGCGACCCAGGCGTTCCCGACCTTCACCAGATGAGCTGGTCGTCTTCAAACGTTATTCTACTGGGTTTATATGAGCGCAGCATGTACCAGATAACGCTGGCAAACAACTTTATCCAGCAATCGAGCGATGCTGAGCTCTCCAGCCATGGTATCAGCGGCGCCGATGCTGACAACATCCGTCATTACAGGGCCGAAGCCCGCTTTTTGCGTGCCTACCAGTATTCGATATTGATGGACCTTTTTGCAAACCCGCCGTTTGTAACTGAAAATACAAAAATCGGCTCGGTATTACCTCCGCAGACGGACCGCAAGACACTGTTCAATTATATCGAAAGTGAATTGAAAGCCATTGATCCGCTTATGGTAGCACCGATGAAGAACCAGTACGGCCGCGCCGACCAGGGTGCCGTTTGGGCTTTACTTGCGCGCATTTACCTGAATGCACAAGTTTATACCGGTACAGCGCATTGGGATGACGCAATAACCTATGCAAGCAAAGTAATCAACGCCGGTTATTCGCTTATTGCGAATTACGATAATCTCTTCCTTGCCGATAATAATAACAACACCACCGAAAACATTTTTTCCATCGAGTACGATGGTAATAAAATCCAGGGCTACGGCGGCACTACCTTTATGACGCATGCCTCGGTTGGCGGCTCGATGCCGACATCTGATTTCGGTATCAGCGGCGGATGGGCAGGCATCCGTACCACAAGCGCCCTCGTTAACTTATTCCCTGCCAATACTTCGAACGCGTTCCCCAACAATGGCAATCCCGACACCCGCGCCGAATTCTGGACACAGGGGCAAAGCAAAGACATTAACGATGTGACCAATTTTGCGCAGGGTTACGGTGTGACTAAATGGAGAAACGTAACGGTATCAGGAGGGCAAGGCTCGAACATCAATTTCTCGGATGTTGACGAACCTTTATTCCGCCTGCCTGAAATGTACCTGATCTACGCAGAAGCCGTATTGCGCGGCGGCAATGGAGGCAGCGCCAACACCGCTTTGAGCTATATCAACACGATCCGTACACGCGCTTATGGAGGCAGCACTGCGGGTAATATCACTTCCGGCGAGCTTACCTTGCAGTTCATACTCGACGAAAGGGCGCGCGAACTGTATTGGGAAGGCTTCCGCCGCACTGACCTGATCCGCTATGGTTTGTTTACAACTGCTAACTACCTGTGGCCATTTAAAGGAGGAGTAAAAAGCGGCACCAGCGTTGCTGATTTCCGCAACATTTACCCTATACCTGACAACGACCGCGCGGTGAACCCTAACCTAAAGCAAAACCCGGGCTATTGATACGGAAAGAGATATATGACTTATTTTAGTGATAAGCGTTAAATTAAAAAGAAATGAAAACAATATTAACAAAATCTTTAGCACTCGGCAGTATAGCGCTGCTGGCGCTGGCGTCGTGCAAAAAAAACGATGTCATCGTAAAAACGAACGGTGGCACAGCCGGAACGCTCTCGGCCAACACCACAACGTTGCCGCTGGACAAAACCAGGCTGAATGATACGACCAAAGTCATCAATTTTAGCTTTTCAAAAGCAGCCTTTGGATTTAGCGCTGCGGTTACCAACACCTTGCAGATCGATCCGCAGGGCGATAACTGGGCCAACCCTACTTCGGTTACGTTAGGCAACCATGTATACTCGCAAGGTTATTCTACCAACGATTTCAATACGCTTGCATTGAAACTTAATCTGCCGGCCGGCGTGGCATCACAGGTTAATGTGCGTTTGGAGTCGAGCCTCGGCGGCGCGTCAAAACCGGTTTATTCCAACGTACTTAGCCTTACCGTTACCCCTTATAACCTAACTTCGTGGCTGTATATTACCGGCGCATTCTCGGGCTGGCAAAACCCGGGCCCGCAGGAGGACAGCCTGGTATCTGTTACCGGAAACGGAGTTTATACTGGTATTATCAATTTCACCGCGGGCAACAACCAGTTCCTGATACTGCCGGCTAAAAACTGGAACCATAAGTATGCGACCAACGACGCGCAGGGTAGCACGAGTGCAACAGTAACCTACGACGCACCGAACAACCTGTATGCGCCTTCAACTGCTGGCCAGTATATCGTTACTTTCAATTCAAATACGGGTACGATTTCATTTGCTCTTGCTGATTATTACACTATTATTGGATCCGCTACACCTGGCGGCAACTGGTCTACA
>JAFDZK010000008.1 GCA_018267005.1 Bacteroidota bacterium | reverse complement strand
AATAAGGCAGCCGAACACCTGGTAACCAAACAGGTAAAAGCCGACCTGGCAAAAACTCAAGCCGGCTTTTTCTATTTCTGGGACATGAAGCAGCTGGGCTTTAAACCAGGCGACCAGGTAACCTATTATTTTGAGGTGGCCGACAATGACGAAGTATCGGGGCCAAAGAAAGTGCGCTCGTCCGAGCGGACGCTCAATGTTCCGGACCAAAAGCAGGTGAATGAACAACTGGAAAAAGGAAGCGAAGCGGTAAAAGAAAAAATGGAATCGGCCATTAAGCTGGCCGGGCAGGTGGAACGCGATGCGCAGAAGCTGAACGAAACATTATTGAATAAAAATTCACTCTCGTTCGACGAGAAAAAGCAGATCAGCGACCTGTTGGAAAAAAAGAAGGACCTGGACAACCTGATCAAAGACATCCAGGACGAGAACAAAAAAAACCTGTATCAGCGCCAGGAAAATGAGCAGCAAAACCAGGAACTGCGCGAAAAGCAAAAAGAAATAGAAAACCTGTTCAATAACGTACTGGATCAAAAAACCCGTGAGATGCTTGAAAAGCTGCAGCAGATGATGGACCAGGAGCAGAAGGACGAAACACGCGATCAGCTAGGCAAAATGCAGATGGACAACAAGTCGCTGCGCAAAGAGCTCGACCGTATACTTCAATTGTATAAAAAACTGGAGTTTGACCAGAAATTAGACCACAATATTAACCAGCTTAATCAATTGGCCGACAAGCAGCAAAAATTGTCCGACCAGACGAAACAGCCAAATTCGGACGTAAAAAGTCTTCAGCAGCAACAGCAAAAACTGCAACAGGATTTCCAGGACATAAAGAAATCGCTGGAGAATTTGCAAAAACAAGATGAGGCTGCTGAACAAAAAAACAATTTTGAAAACCCGAAGTCGGACGAGCAGAATATTGATCAGCAGATGCAGCAGAGTTCGGAAAATTTACAACAGAATAATAAAAAACAAGCTGCAGCAGCGCAGCAACAGGCGGCACAGCAGATGCAGCAATTAGCCGGCAAAATGCAGCAAAAGAACGAAGACCAGGAAGATTCGCAGAATAATATCGACATACAGCAGCTGCGCGAATTACTTAAGAATTTGATAAACAGTTCGTTCGACCAGGAAAAAGTTATGGAAACATTAAAAAATACTAACCCGGTTGATCCAAATTATACTATATTAGCGCAAAAACAGAAAGACATAAAGGATAACTTAAAGACAGCCGAAGACAGTCTTTATGCATTAAGCAGGAAGGTTCCGCAAATACAATCTACCGTAAATCAGGAGATCAGCAGTATAAATACTCATATTGACGAATCACTGGGCAATTTAGGCGAACGCCACACAGCGGAGGCAAACCTGGACCAACAATATGCGATGACATCGATGAATAACCTGGCCCTAATGCTGAGTGAGGCCCTGGAGCATATGCAAAACTCCATGAAAAACGGCAAAAGCGGCAAGGGAAAACAGCCATCGCTGTCACAGTTAACCAAAATGCAGCAGCAACTGAATCAAAACATGCAAAAAATGCGCGAGCAGTTGCAAAAACAGGGAAATATGTCGCAGAGCCGGCGCAGCGGCATGAGCGAGCAGTTGGCCAAAATGGCCCGGGAACAGGAAATGATACGCCAGGCGCTGGAAAAGATCAATGCCGATGACAACAAAAATGGGCAGGGCGGCGGAGGCAACCTGGATAAAATTTCCAAAGAAATGGAACAAACTGTTAACGATATCGTAAACAGGAGAATAACCGACGATCTGCTAAAGAGGCAGCAACAAATTCAAACCAGGCTCCTGGAAGCTGAGAAAGCTGAACAGCAAAGGGACCAGGACCAGCAGCGCGAAAGCAATGCAGGTAAAGATTTGCCTCCGGGGTATATCAAAGCGTTACAAGACTACCAGTTACAAAAGGAAAAACAGACAGAGCAAATCAAGACGGTATCTCCGGCACTTAATTTGTATTATAAACAAAAAATAAAATCTTACTTTGATCAACTTAATGCTAACTAGTATGACTGATGCGAATGTACAAACGAGCGAGCTTTATACTTTGCAGCTTCCTTCAAAACCAGAAAGCATAGTCTTGCTGGAGAATCTAATAGAAGAAATAGCCGACAAGCACCAGGTTAGCGAAGATACATTCGCCAATATGATGACTTGCCTGAACGAGATCGCAATAAACGCTATTGTACATGGCAATAAGCTCGACGAAAGCAAAAAGGTAATTATCAATGCCGAAGTCGAGCCGAAACGCATCGTCTGGACCATTACCGACGAAGGCGAAGGCTTTGACTACGATCACCTGCCTGATCCCACTGCTGAAGAGAACCTGGAGAATCTGACCGGCCGCGGCGTTTTCATCGTAAAACAACTGGCCGACCAGTGTATTTTCAACGCAGCCGGAAATGAAGTGGAACTTCATTTTAAGATATAATGCCTTCAGTCAATTTTTTTGAGGAAGACATTCGTTTCAATCTTAAAAACAAAAACAAGGTAAAGCAGTGGGTCAAAACCACTATAACCACCGAAGGCTACAAGCTGCAGGATCTGAACTATATATTTTGCTCCGACCAATACCTGCTGCAGATAAACCGGCAATATTTAAACCACGACACTTATACGGATATCGTCACCTTTGATAACTCGGCTACCAAAGGGCTTATTGAAGGTGATATTTTCATTTCCATTGACCGCATCCGCGAGAACGCTGCGAAGTTCCAAACCGGCGAAACCGATGAGCTGCACCGGGTGATCATCCACGGCGCGCTGCACCTGCTTGGCTATAAAGACAAGACACCAGGAGATAAAAAACTGATGACCGAAAAGGAAGATCATTATCTGGGAGAACGGGATTTTGTGTAAGGAATAACCGACGCTGTAGGTGTTGAATACAGCCTCCTACACCATATACACTGTATACACTGGCACGAGCGCGTCAGTACGGCGGCTCAGCCACGCACCTAAATGAGAAACCGCTAGCTTTGGAGTCTTATCTTAATAAGCGGCTAATCAATCATTAGCAATTACCGCCCTTGCAAGCATTTGCCAGCTACCATTTTTTAATTCACATAAAAGCAAATCGTCACGACCGCACCCAGGGCCGCAGATAAAGGATTCACCAATAATTACCCGGGTACTTTCTTTATTCAAAAACACAGGCTCCGAAAAAGTATAAACGGTATGGCTATTTATAAATTTAACAGAGGCCTTATCTGTAACAAATTTGACCTTCAATCGAGCAAATTTTTTGCGCCAATCCGTTTGCATTAGCATAATAGGTGCCGTATTATAGATTCTTATTTCTGCCTGCGACAATAAATCTTTTATGCTGATATTGGGGATTGTCTTATCGGAATCTGTTATCAGAGTTTGTTTAATCAAAGCATTTTTATCATAGAAAACTGCCGCATTACTTTTCGCTTTTACATAATCGATATGATCTCTTTTAGTAAGCCATTCCAAAAGCGATATAGTTTTATCATTGGTCTGTCCCAAAAGTGCTGCAGGAATAAATACAAACAACCAAATGGATAACACCTTCTTCATCGCCTAAGTAAATTAAAAAACTTCAGCCTATCCGCTATAATCCCGGCATTTTCCATCTCACAAATTTTACACAAAACCGATAGTCGAACCAAAATATTAAATCTAATTTTACTTCATATCTCTCTGAAACCAAATTTTTTAAGTCATGAAAATATTATTAGCATTCGTATTTGCCCTGCTGTTCGTCGCGCCCGCGTCGGTTTACGATTTTAAGCTGACCAACATCGACGGGCAGCGCTTTTCATTGGAACAGTACAAAGGCAAAAAGATCCTGATCGTCAACACCGCCTCCAAATGCGGTTTTACGCCGCAGTATGCCGAGCTGCAAAAGCTATCCGAAATGTACAAGGACAAAGTGGTAGTAGTAGGTTTCCCCGCCAACAACTTTGGCCAGCAGGAACCCGGCACTTCCGACGAGATCAAAAGCTTTTGCAAGGAGCGTTACGGCGTTACCTTCCCGCTGAGCGAAAAGGTGAGCGTTAAAGGCGACGACATCTGCCCGCTGTTCAAATACCTCATCAGCGCGCCGAACCCGGAAGGCATCACCGGCGACGTGGGATGGAACTTTGAGAAATTCCTGGTCGACGAGAACGGCAAGCTGATCCACCGTTTCCGGTCGAAAGTAACGCCGCTTTCACCCGAGATCACCCAATACCTGAATTGATAGCCATTTTAAGATAAACTCGAGGCCCGGAAATCCGGGCCTCGAGTTGGCGTTTCTTCCCGCCGTTATAAATAAAATCGGCGATGCGCGAGCGCAGTCCTCAAGGCTTATTTTTAGCTGAATCCTGCTTCGCTTTTTTGATCGAATCTTCTTTCGCTTTTTGTTTCTTTTTGAAAAAGCCTCTCAGGAAGATATTATGCTGTGCCGCCTTCAGGTCTTCGTTAAGCGTGCCGGTGGTTTTATGTACCGTAGCGATGGTGGTTTTGGCTTGTTTTACAGTCGCGTCCAGGTCCTTCGCCATTTTATCGTTATTTAACAACCGGCCGATACTTCCCTGGCCATGATTTACCTTATTGACGATCTCCGACAAGCCTTCTATCAGGTTACCGGCATCATCTGCCATTTTAGACGCCCTTTTAAGGATCTTGTCGATATCATACGGATTTACCGCAGAGATCTGGTCGCCATTATGGACCGCCTGCGTAGATTCGGTGCCGCCCGGCGATATCACGATCAATTTGTCACCCATCAGTCCATCGCTGCCGATGCTCATTTTAGCGTCTTTTTTAATGAATTTGCGCACATAATCATCCAGGGTAACGGTAACTTTTACGGTGGTGTCGTTCATGATCTCTATACCTTCGACCACGCCGATATTGATCCCTGCAAAGCGCACATTGTTGCCTTCCTGCAGGCCATTCACATTCCTGAACATGCCATGAATGCTAAAAGTGGAAGTGAAAAGTCCCTTTTTGTTGCCAATAAGGAATATCGCCGCGACCAATATGAGCAAACCCGCTAAAGCGAATCCGCCTATTTTTATTTTCTGTCCTGCTGTTGTTTTCATAGTATAGGTTTTAAAAGAACGAACATATCAGTTCATCGTCCGAGTTCCTGAGCTCGTCAAAAGTCCCTTCGGCGATGTATTCACCCTCGTGCATGATCACAACGCGGTCTGCGGTAATGCGCGCGCAGTCCATATCATGTGTAATGATGATCGAGGTGGTTTTATATTTTTTTTGCATTTGCAGTATAAGCTTGCTGATCTCGCGCGATGTCATCGGGTCCAGGCCGGTCGTTGGTTCGTCATATAATATGATTTCGGGCTTTACGATCAGCGTTCGTGCAAGCCCCGCGCGCTTCCGCATGCCGCCCGACAGGTCGGCCGGCATTTTGTCTATAGCCTCGAGCAGGCCCACGCCGTCCAGCATCTCTTCCACGCGGCGGTCTATTTCTTCCTGGTCTTTGATCTTCAGCACGCGCGTCAGCGGAAACTCCATATTCTCGCGCAAGGTCATCGAGTCGTACAGCGCGGCCCCCTGGAACAAAAAACCTATCCTGGTACGCAAGCTCTTCAATTCTTCTTCATTCATCGCCGCCACCTCCTCGCCGAAAACCGTCAGCTCGCCTTCATCGGGTACCAGTTTTCCCACTACACACTGGATGGTGACGGATTTGCCGGAACCCGAGCGTCCCAATACCACCACGTTCTCGCCCTTGTGTACATCCAGGTTGATGTTTTTCAGCACTTCTTTATCCCCGAAGGACTTTTTAAGGCCTTTGATATGGATGACGACCTCGCCGCCGGGTGCCGCGCGCTTTTTGGTAATCTTTTCTTTATGTGCTGGTTTCGGTTCCATATCAGTTCAATAAAAGCACGTTGCTGATCTGCACCACTATGGCGTCGATGACGAATATCCACAGCGATGCAGCCACAACTGCCGAATTCGCCGACAGGCCAACGCTTTCTGTGCCACGGTTGGAGTTATAACCTTTGTAACATCCAATAAAACCGATGGCGAAGCCAAAGAAGATGGTTTTAATAAAGGCGGGAAGGAAGTCAGCAAAACCGAGCGCGCCGATACATTTATGAAAATACAACAGCAGGCTTACCTTGCTCTGTATGTTGATCGCTAAAAAACCGCCGGCCAGGCCGATCAGGTCACCCATGAGCGCCAGGAGGGGCACCATCCAAGTCGTCGCCAGCACACGCGTTACCACCAAATACTGCATCGGGTTGGCGCCTGATATATCCATGGCGTCTATCTGCTCGGTAACCTTCATACTGCCCAGCTCGGCGCCGATACCCGAAGCGATCTTGCCGGCGCAAATAATAGCGGTAATAACGGGGCCGATCTCGCGTACGATGGAAACGGCCAGCGTTCGGGGCAGCATGCTCTCAGCCCCAAAATCAACAAGGGTTGGCCTTAGCTGCATCGCTAAAACCAACCCCATGATAAACGCCGTTGTAGCAACAAGCGTTAAAGATTTATATCCTATTTCGTAGCACTGGCGGACAAACTCCGACCACTCAAAGCCGCCCCTGAACACATTCCTGAAAAATCCTTTCAGGAAAAATACCTGGTCGCCGCCCTCCTCGAGCCATCGTTTCCATGCCGGTGCTGCCTGCTCTGCCATTGGTAAAATGTTTTGCCTGTTATAAACAATTAAAAATCAAATTGTTTTCCCAGCCCAAAACCATTTCCACCAGGGCGGCGGGTTTATCTCATCGGTACTTCCATGATCAATATCCGCGAGTGCGACTCGGTTTCAATGGTAAATGAACTCGTATCATAAACACCCACGGCGTCCCTTTTGTTTAAAACCGTGCCGTCCACTGATGCCTTACCCTCGATCAGGAAAATATAAGCACCGTTGCCCGGGATCTTGATCTCATAGCTGATCGTTTGACCGGCTTCGAAATCACCCATCGAAAATATGGCGTCCTGGTTTATCCACAGCGCTTCCCCGTCTTTATAGGGCGATACCAGCGTGGTCAGTTGGTTCGGCTTCAGGTCGTTCGCAAAGTTCTTCTGGTCATACCTGGGCTCGATATTCATTTTCTTCGGGAAAAGCCAAATCTGCAGGGTGTTAGCATCCTCCGTTTTAGAATGATTGTATTCGGAATGCTGTAAACCCGTGCCCGCCGACATGACCTGCACTTCTCCGGCCGAAATAACACCGTGCCCGCCGGTGCTGTCGCGATGCTCCAGCGCGCCCGATATCGGGATGGTTATGATCTCCATATTATCGTGCGGGTGCGTGCCAAAACCGGTGCCGCCGGCTATAATATCGTCGTTCAATACCCGCAATGCGCCGAAATGCACCTTTTCAGGGTTATAATACGGCCCAAAGCTGAATGAGAAATTAGCCTTTAACCAGCCGATGTCGTTGTGGCCCCGCTCGCTGGCAGGGTGAAATACTTTTTTCATTGTTCGTTTATGAGTCTCCTGACTGTTTTAGAAATACATGTTTAAACACACAATTTTCAGTCCACACAATTTTTATCCGTATTTTTGTACCAAATTAATCAAGATTTGTCATATAGCCCCTGCTTACCGGACTATTTGGCAGTTATTTAACATAAACGTGACTACCTTAATATCAGCGGAGAACTTAGGTCACTCCTACCATGACCATTGGCTTTTTAAAAACCTTACCCTCGGCATCAACCAGGGGCGCAGAACGGCGCTGGTCGGGGTGAACGGGGCAGGGAAATCGACGCTGCTGAAGTTGTTCGCCGGCAAGTTTTTGCCGACTGAGGGCAAGGTGGTACAAAGCCGGGATCTGCGTGCCGGATACCTGGAGCAGGACCCATCATTTGACAAGTCTGATACCATCAGCGACTATATTTTCCACTCGGACAATAAGCAGCAGCAATTGATCAGGAAATACGAGGAATTGCTGGAGAACGATCCGGATAACACCAAAGCCATCGACCAGGTAACGGAAGAGCTGAGTAACAGCAATGCCTGGGAATATGAATACAAGATCAAAACCATTTTAGGGCGATTGGATATTCATCACCTTAACCAGCGTATCGATACTTTGTCGGGCGGACAAAAGAAACGCCTGGCCCTGGCCAAACTGCTCATTGAAGAACCTGACCTGTACCTGCTGGACGAGCCTACCAACCATTTGGATATCGAAACCATCGAGTGGCTGGAAAAGCTGCTGACCGAGGGTAATAAAACCATCCTGATGGTAACGCACGACCGGTACTTCCTGGATAATGTATGTAACCAGATCATCGAGATCGACAATGGCAAGATATTTTCATACAATGGGAACTATGGCTATTTCCTGGAGAAAAAAGCGGAACGTGAAGCTGTATCGGAGGCCGAATTCCAGAAGAATAGCAACCTGCTGAGAAAAGAGCTGGAATGGATGCGCAGGCAGCCGCAGGCCCGGGGCACCAAGTCCAAAGCGAGGATAGATGCTTATTATGACTTGGAGGAAAAGACCAAAAACGCGGGCCCGAAAGCCAGGGTTGAGCTGAGCGTTAAAACGGCAAGGCAGGGCAACAAAATATTGGAGCTGCACCACCTGCAAAAGGCCTTCAACGGGCATGAATTGATGCACGACTTTAATTATGTATTTAAAAAAGGCGACAGGATCGGTGTTGCGGGGAAAAACGGCAGCGGGAAGTCAACCCTGCTAAATTTGATCACTGGCCAGATCGAGCCGGATAAAGGCGAGATAAAGAAAGGCGAAACAACCGTAATGGGTTATTTTCACCAGGGGGGCATGGTGTTTAAGGAAGATGAGCGGGTGATCGACGTGGTGAAAAATGTAGCCGAGTTCATCACGATGGCCGACGGCAAAACCATTTCGGCTTCCGCGCTGCTGACGCTTTTTCTATTCCCGCCTAAACGGCAGTATGGGTTTATCGCCAACCTGAGCGGCGGCGAGAAAAAGCGCCTGCAATTGCTGCAGATACTGATGAAGAACCCCAACTTCCTGATACTGGATGAGCCGACCAACGACCTGGACATAGACACACTAAACGTACTGGAAGAGTTTCTGACCAATTATACCGGTGTGCTGATGCTGGTATCGCACGACCGATATCTTTTGGATAAACTTACCGACCAGCTATTCATTATGGAAGGCAACGGCAAGGTGAATATCTTCAATGGCAATTATTCGTCGTGGCGATATGAACAGGAGGCTTTGAAACAGCAGATCAAAGCTGAGGGCGCTGTTCAAAAGAAAGAAATTTCCGCGCCGGTTAAAAAAAGCAGGCTGAGTTTTAAGGAACAAAAGGAGCTTGAAACACTCGAAAAAGATATTGCGCAGGCTGAGCTGGAAATTAAATCCCTCACGGAAAAGCTCAACTCCGGCGCTGCAGACCATCAGCAATTAGCAGAAACCGCGCGTCTGATAGAGAATCTAACGGTCGATATCGACAAAAAAAGCCTGCGCTGGATGGAGCTAACCGAACTCGGCGAATCATAATGAAAACATCAGATATAATAGCGTCCATCGGCGTAATCATTTTACTGGTAGCCTTTATGCTGAACTTGTATAAAAAGCTGCCCGCAAACAGTAAAATATATAGCTTGATGAATTTTCTTGGCGCGGGCGTCTGCTGCTACGCGTCGTGGATGGTACGCTTCTATCCTTTTGTCGTGCTGGAGAGCGTTTGGGCCTTTGTAGCATTTATATCATTATTAAAAGTTCCACGTGGAACATCGGGCAATTGAAGTAAATTTGTACGTTCCACGTGGAACATGGAGAAAGAATGTTTAGGAAATACGATGTTGTAGTTGTAGGCGCGGGGCATGCGGGTTGTGAAGCGGCGGCGGCGGCAGCCAATTTAGGCTCGTCTGTACTGCTCGTAACGATGAATATGGGCACTATAGCTCAAATGAGCTGTAACCCGGCGATGGGTGGCGTAGCTAAGGGCCAGATTGTGCGTGAAATTGACGCCATGGGCGGCTATTCGGGAATAATCGCCGATAAAACCACACTTCAATTCCGCATGCTGAACCTTTCCAAAGGTCCTGCCATGTGGAGCCCGCGTGCGCAAAACGACCGGATGCGGTTTGCTGAAGAATGGCGCCTGGCATTAGAACGGACGCCGAATGTCGACTTCTGGCAGGATATGGTTACGTCGTTGGTGGTTAAGGATCATACTATAAAAGGTGTGCGTACTTCTATGGGCATCGAGATCGAATGCGATGCGGTAGTGTTAACTAACGGCACTTTCCTTAACGGTGTGATCCACGTCGGCGAAAAGAAATTCGGCGGCGGCCGGACCGGCGAAAAAGCAGCGACAGGACTAACCGAACAGCTTGTCGAACTCGGCTTCGACGCCGGCAGAATGAAAACAGGCACACCTCCCCGCGTCGACGGCCGAACCCTGAACTATGCGGCAATGGAAGAGCAATGGGGCGACGAAAACCGCGGCCGTTTTTCCTTTACCGATGTTGAACTGCCGCAGGATCAGCGTTGCTGCTGGATAACCTACACGAACAGCAACGTCCACGAAACATTAAAGGAAGGTTTTGAAAAATCGCCCATGTTTACCGGGCGCATCAAAGGCCTGGGGCCGCGCTACTGCCCTTCCATCGAAGATAAGATCAATCGTTTCGCCGAACGCGAACGGCACCAGATATTCGTTGAGCCCGAAGGATGGAACACTGTCGAGATCTATGTTAACGGATTCTCGACCTCGCTCCCCGAGGATGTTCAGTACCGTGCACTGACCCAAATTCCAGGCTTTGAAAATTCCAAAATGTTCAGGCCCGGCTATGCCATAGAATATGATTACTTCCCGCCTACCCAGCTTGATCTTACGCTCGAAACGAAACTGGTAAGCAACCTATTTTTCGCCGGCCAGATCAATGGCACCACTGGGTACGAGGAAGCGGCATCACAGGGATTTATCGCGGGTATAAACGCCCACCAAAAAGTTCATGATAAGCACGAGTTGATCATGAAAAGATCGGAGTCGTACATAGGCGTATTGATCGACGACCTGGTGACGAAAGGAACCGAGGAGCCTTACCGCATGTTCACTTCACGCGCGGAGCACCGCTTACTGCTCCGGCAAGACAACGCCGATATAAGGCTCACCCCGATCGGTTACGAACTTGGCCTGATCAGCGACGAGCGCATGGACAAAGTAACCAGGAAAGTAAAAGATTCCGACGACATCGTAGCGTTCTCGAAAAACATCTCCGTCGAAGCGCCGTCCGTGAATAGCCTGCTTGAGGAGCTCGGCACGTCGCCCCTCTCGCACAATGTTAAATTATTCAGCCTGGTGTCGCGGCCGCAAGTCACCCTGAATGATATACGCAAGGCTGACGGACGACTCGACGACCTGCTGAACAAATACGATAAAGAAACTATCGAACAGGCTGAAATAAAAATCAAATACGAGAGTTATTTTGAGAAAGAAATGGACATCGTTGCTAAGATGCGGAAGATGGAGGATAAGGAGATCAACCCGGAGTTTAACTACCACAGCTTAGTGTCGCTCTCCAAAGAGGCGCGCGAAAAATTAATGAAGGTAAAACCGCGCACCCTGGGACAGGCATCACGAATTTCGGGCGTATCGCCGTCGGACATCTCAGTTTTGATGGTGCATATCTCAAAATAGCATTAAGCCGCTGTAAATCAACATATTAACTGAAAAAATAACCAACGTTTTTATTTGGCTTTAAATCGATTATTTTTAATGCCGAATGATAATCATCATAAAAAAGAAAAATTCGATTATAAAGGCTAAAAATGGGGTTAAATAAAAAGTCTGCTTTTTTCGCGAATATCTTGCTTGTGTTAGCGTTTACCGCGTTCATTTTCGGCTGCGCAAGCATACAAAAACCCCAGGGTGGCCCCAGGGACCGGACGCCGCCGAAATTACTCAAGGCGACGCCGCCCAACATGACCCGGAATTTTTCGGCCAAACAGATCCGGCTTGATTTCGACGAGTATTTTAATTTAAAGGTAGCGGAGATCAGCATCAGCCCCGCGCAGGAAAAAGTACCTTTATACAAAAAAGTAAAAAAATCTATCGTCGTTCAATTCAAAGATTCGTTGCAGAAGAATACCACTTACGTCATCAACTTCGGTAAAGGTATCGCCGACGTAAACGAAGGCAACATCCTTGAAAACTTCACCTATGTTTTCTCGACCGGCCCGCACATCGATTCGCTGAGCGTATCGGGTTCGGTACAAGACCTCGTAACAGGCGAAAAACAAAAAGATGTAACTGTTATGTTGCTCACCCCCAAACAGGATACCAGTCTATGGGGCAAGAAGAAACCGACGATCTACGCTACGACGGACACCTCCGGTAATTTCTCGCTCAATAACCTCCATCCCGGCGATTATTACATTTATGCCCTAAAGGAAGCGAGTCCAAATAAAATATATGATAACGAGAATGAGCTGGTCGCTTTTAAAAAAAGACCGATACACCTGCAAAAGGATACGTCGCACGTCGAGCTCACGCTTTTCAAACAGGAGCCGGAAAAACTCAGGGTGATAGAACACCGTTTCGATGTTGACGGCAAGATGATCTTCTCGTTCAACAAAAGCTTGCAAAAGCCGTCGGTAAAAATCCTCTCTCCTGCGGGGTTCGACGACCAGAAATTAGTTGAGTTCAGCCCCAAAAAGGACACCGCGCTGGTGTACATGAAAAACATGGACTTCGACTCGCTCCAGGTATCCTTTCTGCAAAACAACAAGCCGCTGGACACCCTGATAATGCGAAAGGGTCGAAGGGAAGCTTTCACGCGGAACCTTACCATACAAACCAACGTCGGCCAGTCGGGGCTTTTAAAGCCGACGGAAAGCCTGCTTATAACCACCAGTTTGCCACTGGCTTCTTTTGATCAGTCGTTAATTACTTTCAATGAAGACTCGACCAATATCGCGAATTATAACCTTCGGCAGGATACCGGCAACGCGAGAAGACTGGTCCTTAAATACCCATGGAAACAAGGCAGCCGTTACCAGGTTGTTTTCAATGAAGGCGCCCTGACAGATATTTATGGCGACAAAAACAAAAAGATCATACGACCATTCCTGGCGGATAAATTAGACAACTACGGCCAGTTGACCGTCAAGGTAAAAGTTCCGGACACGTCTAAATCTTATATAGTTCAATTGCTGAACGAAAAGAAAGAGGTGGTAAAAAGCGACCTTATCAGCAGGAATGCTACGCTGGTTTATAAGAATTACCCGGTGGGCAAGTACTGGATCAGCGTGGTTTACGACGACAACCGGAACGGCAAATGGGACACCGGCAATGTGAAACGAAAGGAATACCCTGAAAATATCTGGCAGTACAATAAACAAATATCGTTGCGCGCCAATTGGGAAGCCGAAGAGGATATTGACGTGCCGAAAGAGGTAATCAATCCCTGAACCAGCCGGAATACATGATGTAGTTTTGCGGCAGTTGCCGCAGCATGGCCTTTTGTTCTTCGCTTAAAGGTTTGATCTTTTTCGCGGGTGTACCAGCATACAAATAGCCCGACTCGCAAATCGTATTCTCCAGCACGACGGAACCGGCTCCGATGATCACATATTCCTCCACCACCGCGTGGTCCATTATGATGGCGCCCATACCGATCAGCACATGGTCTTTCAGTGTACAGCCGTGTACGAGGGCGTTATGGCCGATGGATACATTGTTGCCGATTTCGGTTGCAGCTTTCAGGTAGGTGCAATGGATTACAGCACCGTCCTGGATATTTGTATTGTCGCCGATACGGATATAGTGCACATCGCCGCGAATAACAGCATTAAACCAAACCGAACAATTGTCGCCCATCACCACGTCACCCACAATGGTTGCATTTTCG
Organism: Bacteroidota bacterium; assembly: GCA_018267005.1. GTDB lineage: Bacteria > Bacteroidota > Bacteroidia > Sphingobacteriales > Sphingobacteriaceae > Mucilaginibacter. Next base: position 22,284 of record JAFDZK010000008.1, on the reverse strand, counting down.
GCGATGAAGCAGTCTTTGCCCCAGGCTGGCGACTTTCCCTTAACTGGTAATATCGTAGGCATGAATATTGGATTATCGATTTACTGAATTATTGAATGATTTTATTAGTTTTGACACAAAATTAGCGGAAATAGCTCAGTCGGTAGAGCATCAGTTTCCCAAACTGAAGGCCGCGGGTTCGAATCCCGTTTTCCGCTCTTTTTTCCTCACCAAAACTTCCACCATTTACTTTTTTCAGCGAGTTGCTCATCCAAGCGTTCATCCAGTGTCAAATCTTTTATCTTAGTTAAAAATCCATAGTTTGCCGGAATCTCTTTAATTGGATTACTGTAAAAGTTCAATTCCGTTAAATGTAATTCCGAAAGCCACTCCGGTATCTCTTCAAACTCATTAGACCATAATACCAACTTCTTAAGGGACACACACGCTGCTAATTCTATGGGTAATGTCTTCAATTTATTGTTTCCCAGATGTATGTATTCAAGTTTTTTTAGATTCCCTATTTCCCGTGGTAATATATTAATTCGGTTCCTATCGTTCTCGTAGCTACCTAATTCTAAAATCCTTAAATTTCTCAATTCGCCGATTTCCTTTGGCAACTCCACTAATAAGTTATTATACAAATGAAGTTCCTCCAATTTGTCCAATTTCCCAATTTCCGCTGGTATTCCTTTTATTCTATCATTGTTTAAATTAAGAACTCTCAAATTTTTCAACTTTAAAATATCGGCGGGGATTAATTCAATTTGACAATCCTCCATTATTAAAGTTTCTAAGTTGTATAATTGAAAAACGACTCCCGGAATTTCGTTAAGTTTTGTGGACGAGAGATCAAGAAAAGTTAAGTTTTTGAGATCGCGAAAAGTCTCAGGCAATGCCCGAACTTCAGTTCTTGAAAGATTTAGTCTTTTTAAATTTCTAATTTCATTTATTCTATCCGGTATTGTTGAGAAAATATTCGGATTAAGCCAGGTATCCCAATGGCCGGTGTGCGTAGATAGATCTAAGGCCTCGACATCCTTTTGTTCAAATATTTCAATAGGAAATTCCTTCAAATCCTTCGATGAATAATCGAGTGTTTTCATACCTGTCGATGATCTATTCCCTTGGTTCGTACATCTCTCTTGAGCCGATTATGTTGTGACTGTTAGAGCGAAAAATGAAGTTTCCCGCTCTTGCATGTTCAGGCTTATAAAGTTTTGAAACTTCGTAAGTCCTTTTTTACAGCCACCAGCCGATTTCCAAATAAGTTTTCGGCCTTTCTTTGTTAAAAAAGTTTAAAGATATCTTCACTGCTTTAATTTTCCATTCCAGCGACACCTCGCCCGGCTGCAGGTCGTCATGCTGTTTGGGTTCGCCGAAAATACCTTCTAAATGTTTTCTTGTGGCTTTAAAATATTCATCCGCCGCATCACCCTCTGCCAGGAAGTCTATCGACTCGAACGACTTCGTCTCGCCATGTTGTTTATGGTTCCAGCAAACTGTCCGTAAGGGCAGCGTCAGACCTTTCAGAATGGTCTTTTCACCCCATTCATAAATGGTCCGGTCGGCACGGTACCCTTTTTTGGCATACAGCTTAACTGCTTCAATATCAGCCCCCCATTTCAGGAAAATGTCCTCGCCTTCGAACAATATTCCTTCTGCAATTGCTTTAACCCCGTCGGCCGGCACAACCACCGCTTCCGGCTCCGGTTTTTTCTTAAAAAATGAAAATAACGACATATATTAAAACACCGTATCGTGTACCGGTTCCGCATGTGCCGGGTAATCCGTAGTATAATGCAGTCCCCGGCTTTCCTTGCGCATCATTGCCGATTTGATCACAATATAGGAAACCTGTATCAGGTTACGAAGCTCACAAAGCTTAACGGATAACTTGGTTTTTTTGTAAAAGTCCTCCGTTTCTTCGTACAACAGGTGTAAACGCCGCATGGCCCTGTCGAGCCTGAAATCGGAACGAACGATGCCGACATAGTCGCTCATCACTTTTTGCATCTCGCGGATATTATGCGTTACCAGGATATCCTCGTTAGAGAGCTTAACACCATGCTCGTTCCAGTCGGGTATGCCATCAGGTATGGTTACATATTTAAACTCGCTTATTGCATCCTCGTATATCCGGTGCGCAAACACCAATGCTTCCAGCAACGAATTGGAAGCCAGCCTGTTAGCCCCATGCAAACCCGTAGACGAACATTCGCCGCAGGCGTATAACCGCATAATGGACGACCGGCCCTTATGATCGACCATGATACCCCCGCACATATAATGACAGGCCGGCGCAACGGGTATCATGTCCTTCGTCATATCGATACCTATATCGAGGCACTTAGCATAAATGTTTGGAAAGTGCGCGAGGATATCCTTTTTATTACGATGACGGATATCCAGGTACACATAATCCTCACCTGATTTTTTTATCTCCGCATCGATAGCCCGCGCCACAATATCCCTCGGCGCTAAGGACTTACGCGCGTCGTATTCCTGCATAAACTCCTGACCATTGGTGCGTTTAAGCACCCCGCCAAAGCCGCGCACGGCTTCAGAGATCAGGAACGACGGGTATTCGCCCGGGTTATATAAAGCCGTTGGATGGAACTGGATAAATTCCATATTCCTCACCTTTCCTTTTGCGCGGTAAACCATAGCCACGCCGTCGCCGGTAGCGATGGTAGGGTTAGTCGTGATCGAATAAATGTGCCCAGCGCCTCCGGAAGCCATTACCGTTATTTTCGACAGTATTTTCTCCACAAGTCCGTTGATGGTATTCAGTACATACACGCCATAGCAGGTTATGTCTGTCGTCGACTTATCCACAAACGCGCCCAAATGGTGCTGCGTGATCAGATCCACGGCAAAATAATGCGTCAGAACCGTAATATTTGGGTTTTGGTGCACCTGGTCGAGCAAAGACCGTTCGATTTCCCAGCCGGTTATATCTTTATAATGCAGTACCCTGAATTCCGAATGCCCGCCCTCTTTGGCCAGGTCGAACATCCCTTCGTTCGTCTTGTCAAAGTTGGTACCGTAGTCAATAATCTCCCGAATTCTTTCCGGGCCTTCTTTCACAACGATCTCAACGGTCTCCCGGTCACACAACCCATCGCCGGCAACAAGCGTGTCTTCGATATGCTTATCGAATGAATCCTCTTTTTTATCCACAACCACGGCTACTCCACCCTGGGCGTACTTGGTGTTAGATTCATCTTCGTTTGATTTTGTAACTATCAGTACCTTACCGTGCCTGGCCGCTTTAAGTGCAAAACTCAATCCGGCTATTCCCGAACCTATTACCAGGAAATCACATGTTCTAGTCATTTTTCAAGGATATGTTGTGTAAAAGTACAGCTTATGTTAGAAACAGGCCTAAATCGTGTTAATTTTGTGTACGGAAAAAATTAATAAATCATTAAAGGGTTGAAAAGTGACTCTAAAGTGTTTTTCACCACTAATTTTTCAGCGACTTTTACATTCCCATTCGCGCATAATCAACAATTTCAAGGGCAACAAAATATTCACAATTGAGGTTTTAAAACTAAATAAAAGGAAATATATCGCCCTAAAAATCAATCGGATGGAGATTAAGAAACCATTAATTTATGTTGAAAAAATGATATAAACTTTTTAAAAAGTGATTTGTATCACAATTTTTAAACACAACTAACACACTAACAATAACAGTTCTTTTTTTAAATTAAAAAGAGTTGTTTTTTATTGCATCGTTGAAATGGATACCTTCGAAGAAATAAATGTGAAAGGTTATGCCGATGAATATATCGACCCGGCACTTGACCTTTTTGATGAAATAAACCGGTTAAAAAAAGAGAAGAATGCGGTTGTTTTGGCCCATTATTACCAGGAACCTGATATACAGGATATTGCCGATTATATCGGTGACAGCCTTGGTCTTTCGCAGCAGGCAGCCAAAACCGATGCGGACATTATCGTATTTGCCGGCGTCCATTTTATGGCCGAAACGGCGAAGATATTATCACCGCAAAAAAAGGTCCTTTTACCCGACTTGAAGGCCGGTTGCTCGTTAGCCGATAGCTGTCCGCCGCATTTGTTCAGAAAGTTTAAGGAAAAATATCCTGACCACCTGGTGATCACTTATGTGAACTGCACGGCGGAGCTGAAAGCGATGAGCGATATTGTTTGCACCTCGAGCAACGCGGTGCAAATTGTTGAAAGTTTACCGAAAGATCAGAAGATCATCTTCGGACCCGATAAAAACCTTGGCGCGTACGTAGCCAAAAGAACAGGAAGGGACTTGGTGTTGTGGAACGGCGCTTGTATGGTGCACGAAATATTTTCGCGAGAGAAAATAACCCGTTTAAAGGAACGTCACCCGAATGCCAAACTGATAGCGCATCCTGAATGCGAAGATGTTATCCTGAAAATGGCCGATTATATCGGTTCTACCACCGGGTTATTGAAATACGCCACCAAAAGCGAGGATAAGGAATTTATCGTAGCGACGGAATCGGGTATTATTCACCAAATGGAGAAGAAAAATCCGGGCAAACTGTTCATCCCCGCTCCGCCGAATAATCAATGTGCCTGCAATGATTGCCCGCACATGAAACGGAATACTCTGGAAAAATTATTCCTGTGTATGAAAAATGAAATGCCGGAAGTAACCGTGCCGGCGGATATTATCGAAAAAGCGGTAAAACCGATAGAACGAATGCTGAAAATATCGGCCCAATTGGGCCTGTGATTACACAGATCAGGAAGAAGATTACACCGATTTTTTACGCTGGTGTATTTCGTAATCGGTGTAATCCACAAAAATCGGTGTAATCATAATAATATGTTTGAAAACCAGGAAAGAACCAATATAGAGTCATTAGGTGAGTTTGGCCTGATCGATCATCTGACCAAAAAAATCGATCTCAAAAATAAGAGCAGCCAAAAAGGTGTCGGTGACGATGCTGCAGTAATAGATTTCAATGGAAAACGCGCGTTGGTATCTACCGACATGCTTTTGGAAGGCATCCACTTTGACCTGGCTTATACGCCATTGAAGCATTTGGGCTATAAGGCTATCCAGGTAAACCTGAGTGATATTTATGCTATGAATGGCATTGCGTCGCAGGTGTTGGTTTCATTAGGCATATCGAGCAGGTTCCCGCTGGAGGCTATAGAAGAATTATATGAAGGCATTTACCTCGCCTGTGAAAAATATAACGTCGACCTGGTAGGCGGCGATACCACTTCGTCGCGGCAGGGCCTCGTAATCAGTGTTACAGTTTTGGGGTATGCCGATGAAAAGGACATAGTTTATCGCAACGGAGCAGAAGCAGGCGACCTGGTTTGCGTTTCCGGTGACTTGGGTGGGGCTTATGTTGGTCTGCAATTGCTGGAGCGCGAGAAAATGGTTTATCTTGAAAACCCCAATATTCAGCCCGACCTGGAAGGAAAAGATTATATAGTTGAAAGGCAATTAAAACCCGAAGCGCGCAAAGATATCGTGGAATTGCTAAAGGAGCTCGGGGTTAAACCTACTTCGATGATCGATATTTCCGATGGCCTGGCTTCCGAGATACTGCACATCTGCACCCAAAGCGATAAAGGCTGTAACCTGTACGAGGAAAAAATACCCATCGACCCGATGACCTATTCCACCGCGCGCGAATTTAACCTCGACCCGACTATCTGTGCGCTAAGCGGCGGTGAGGATTACGAGTTGTTGTTTACCATCAAACAGGCTGATTACGAAAAGATGAAAAACCTTGCCGATATCAGTTTTATTGGCTATATTACAGAATCATCCGCCGGCCGCAACCTTATAGCAAAAAGCGGCGCCGTACATGAATTAAAGGCCCAGGGATGGAACGCGTTTAATAAAAAACATTAACCACCTTATACCATTACGATTTATGAAAAAGCTTTGCTTACTGGCGCTTGCGTGCCTGTTGTTCGTTCAGCTAAAAGCACAGAACGGCGTTATTTTTAAAGTCAAATATTTACCCAATAAAACCTACCAGTCGTCTGTAAAGTTGAACATGAAGCTTCATGCGATGATTAGCGGCGATCAGCAGGTATTGGATAAATTAAAATCGCAGGGAATAACGCAGCCCGTCAATGTGAGCATCGATATGGGGTTCAGCGGTGTAATGAAAACAGGTTCGCCCAACGCCGATAATTCTTACCCGCTGCACCTGGATTTTAAAATCGACAATCTTTCCGTAATGCTTGGCGATAAACAAGTGCCTGTTCCGCCGAAGGTTAGCGAAACCGACTTTAAAGCCGTTGGAAGTATAGATGCTAATGGTAAGATACAGATCGATTCGGCTGCCGGTAAGAAAGCCAATGATACCACGCAAAAGAAAATGCAGCAGATGATGGATATGGTACAGAAAAAGATAAGTTTCCCCGACAGAGCGCTGAAACCGGGAGATTCGTTTACGCAAACTATGCCCTTAAATATCCCAATCGATAAAGGCGGCGTGAATAATATGCAAATGAACTTCAGCATTACTTATACGCTGACCAGTATATCAGGCGACAATGCCAATTTTGACATGACACCTAATTTTAACCTTACACTGGCCGTAAAAGGAGCGAACATTACAATAACCGGCGCCGGTGCAGGAAAGATGGTTTACAGCATCGGCAATAATTTCCCTGTTTCAAAGGACGGCAACTTTAACATGAAGCTTAAAGTGAACTCGGACAAAGTGAACGTGGACGGCGATGCCACTATTACAACGTCTTTTACCACGGCGATCAATTAGGGAAAACAGACACCTGAGCTTTAGGAAAAATGATAAGGTATGCCTCCTTACTCGTGATTCTTTCTTTTTGGATGATATCTGCAAAAGCTCAGCGGTCGATCTTATTTAAAATAAAGTACGTTCCGGAACATAAATATGAGTCAACCGTTTCAATGACCTCGAACATTGAAATGAATTTTGAAAACCTTAGCAAGGAAGATTCCGATAAACTGATGAAGAAAGGCATCACTATACCTCTTTTGCTAAGTACGTCCACAATATCTGACTTAACGATATCAACGGGAAAGCTTAACACTCAAAACACTTATCCGATAATTTTTAAAGTTAACAGTGTTAAAGAAACAGGGACGCTAAACGGAGAAAAAATGCCCGGTACGCCGACTGTTAGTGGTGTGGAAATGTATGCTACTTCAACGCAAACAAATGACCTGCATCTCGATTCTATATCCGGGAAGTCGCCGGACACAATTTTGCAAAAGGGACTAACGAGTATATTCAATGCCATGGCAAATGAATTGCGATTGCCTGAGAAGATGATAAAAGTTGCCGATACTATTGTGCAGCAAATACCTTTGAATATGACGATGAATGGGATTGATGTAGCGATCGCAGTTAAAGCAACCTATAAGCTAGTGTCAATAAAAAAAGGGCTTGCAAAATTTGACATCGATCAGTCATCCCAATTAATCATGAACAAAAAGGAAACCCGACAGGTTTTAACGGGTACAGGTCGCGGACATGGCGAAATGACGTATGATATTAAACGAAATTTTCCAAAAACAATCAGCCGCGATCTTTCATTTGATTTCGAAATGAAATACAAAGACAAGCTAATGAAGGCGAAAGCCCAAATAAATAGCTTTTATTTCTTTGACGTTGCTGATAATGCGGTGAATTGATTTCACTCCTCGTCCAAATATTTCTGATCTAATTGTTTATTAGCCTTGGCGCCAAGACTTTTTATTTTATCAGCGGTTTTGGTCAGGCTCCCGTTACCGTCGACCAGCTTGTTCATAGCGCCTTCATAAGCGGCATGGCTTTGCTTGATGTTTTTACCAATGCCTTCCATGTCCCCCACAAAGCCGACGAATTTATCGTACATAGCGCCGCTTAAACGGGCTATTTCGAGCACGTTGCGGTTCTGGCGCTCCTGCTTCCAGATGCTGGATATGGTTCGCAGCGTGGCCAGCAAGGTCGATGGGCTGACGATGACTACCTTTTTCTCCCAGGCATAGCTGAACAGTTCCGTATCGAGCTGTACGGCAAAACTGAAGGACGATTCGATCGGCACGAACAGCAGCACAAAATCAGGCGAATTGATCTGGTACAGGTCGTGGTAGTTTTTCGCGGAAAGATCCACCACGTGGCCGCGAATGGATTCCACGTGCGCCTTGGAATATAGCTTACGTTCGTCCTCGGTTTCGCAATTCACCAGACGCTCGTAGGCTATAAGCGATACTTTGGAGTCGATGATAATATGTTTCTCGTCAGGCAGATCGACGATCACATCGGGCTGCAGGCGGCTTCCATCCTCCGACGTCAGGCTTACCTGTATGCGGTATTCGCGGTCTTTAACTAAGCCCGAACGTTCCAGCACCTTTTCCAGGATCACCTCGCCCCAGTTGCCCTGCTTTTTGGTGTCTCCTTTCAGGGCTTTGGTCAAATTTTGGGCCTCGTTGCTGATCAGCTTGTTCAGCTCCATCAGTTGCGAGATCACACCTTTAAGCGTATTCCTTTCGGCAGCCTCCATATTATACACTTTATCAACTTTTTCCTCGAAGGCCTTAATGTTTTCCTTCAGCGGGTTGAGCAGGATATCGAGGTGATTTTTGTTGGTTTCGACAAACTTTTGCGATTTTTCTTCCAGCAGCTTATTCGCTATATTCTGGAATTCGAGCTGGAATTTTTGCTGTATATCCTGTATCGATTTTTCCTGTTCAGCAAGTCGTTCGCGCTGTGCTTTAAAGGCTTCTTCGGCTTTGGCCATCCGGTTCTTTTCTGTCAAAAGTTCCTGGTTAAGCGCAGTAATGGCTGCATCGTGCCTTGCCCGTTCGTCCTGCAATTGCTTATCCGCATTAGCCCGTTCCGCCGCTAAACCCGAGGCTCGTTCCTCCGCCCTGGCTATCGAAATTTTTAATTGGTCGTTTTCCGCCTTGACGCGGCTAAATTCGTCAGCCGAAATGCCATCCGTTATTTTCGGCCTTTTCAAAAAAAGCGCAACAGCAATTAACAACACAACGATAGCAGCAATAAGCACAATAGCCGAACTCATTTTGATAAAAATATTAGCAAAACGAAGGTAGGAAATTTGACAGACGTATAAAATTTTACGGATTCTTTTTTACCGAGTCGGTCTTAAGGCCTTTATTGAGCGTATCTGCAGCCGCGGGAGATTTTGGATGGGCGGACATTTGAATGCTGTCCGACGTAACTGCCGGCAGCGCGCCGCCGGTGGCAGAACTTCCGCCGCCTGATGTACTAACCTCCGGGTTACCGGCATGCCGGCAGGCATTTAGTGCCAATACAGTCATAAACATGAGGATCAAATAGCAAAACCTCTTCATACTGTGACAACAGCCGGCGAAAGAAGTGGTTTTAAGAAAGAATTATTTGGCCTTCTCCACCCGCAAGCCCACATCGCTTACTTCGTGCAGTGGGTTATCGCGCATATTTTGCTCGATCTCGAAGTGGTAGGTGCCCTTTGCCGGAAATTTAAAACCGGTTATCAGCGGTACCTGGAAACTGTAAAGGTTACCTGAGCCCGTTCCCAGCCACTGGCCGTCGGGGTTTGCCAGCTTGACCTCAAAGCGCGTGTCGGCCTTCAAACCCGGACCGTTCCGGTGCAGCAAAATATAGATATTTGAGTAACGGTAATCGCCGGTAACGCGCAAATTCAGGTCGATATTATAGGGGATCGACGCATCGTTGATCTGCACATCTTCCCTGATCTTATTCGTGTACGACCAGTTGTGATTGTCGATAGCGGTATTTTGGTCAATGACGGTGTTCGGGTCGGCGCAGCCCGTCATTACGGCCGATGCCCCAAAAAAGGACAAAAAAAACAGGATATTAAGCGTTGCCTTCATTGCCTCTGTTCTGGTCGTTGCGTTTGTTTTTATTCCGGTTATTTCTGAAGCGGCGGTTGTTCCTGTTCTTATTACCCTGTCCGTCGGCCGGCGCTTTGGCTGCTTCTGCCTTTACAACCTCGATATTTTCCTGCACGATCACCGTCGCAGGCTGGCCCTGCGGTCCGCCCGGCCTGTTCCCTTTGTTTTTATTCCGGTTCTTGTTTTTCTTTTTCCGGTTGCGCTCGTCCAAACGGGTAAGGCTATCCTGGCCGACCACGTTGTCATAGTCCAGCGTCTTCACCGGCTTGCTTTCAGGTTCCTGTATTTCGCCCAGGTCTGCCGGCACAATACCCTGCCTGTTCATTTCCTGGATCTCTTTCACCCGGTTTATCTCCAGCGGTATCCAGGTATCGTCCATTGGGTAGCTAAACCACATCAGGCGTTTAAATATATCCGTTTTTTGCAGGCGCGCATCCCCTTTTTCGGTTTTCAGCACGTTCACATTATCCGGTATGCCCTTCAGGGCGTCCATGTAGGTATCCAGCTCGTAGTTTAGGCAGCACTTTAGCTTGCCGCATTGACCCGCGAGCTTAAGGGTATTCAGCGAAAGGTTCTGGTAACGCGCCGCGGAAGTGGAAACAGTTTTGAAATCGGTCAGCCAGGTCGAGCAACACAACTCGCGCCCGCAGGAACCGATGCCGCCCAGGCGGCTGGCCTCCTGCCGCATGCCTATTTGCCGCATCTCGATACGGATGCGGAAGGCCTCGGCCATTTTTTTGATCAGCTCGCGGAAATCAACCCGGCCTTCGGCTGTATAATAAAAGGTAGCTTTCGTTTTATCGCCCTGGTAATCCACATCGCTGATCTTCATCGAAAGACCAAGCTCCAGCGCCAGTTTGCGCGAACGGTGCATGGTTTCCCACTCAAGTTCTTTGGCGGCCTTCCATTTTTCAATGTCGGTCTGGCTGGCTTTGCGGTATACTTTTTTGGTTACATTTTCTTCGGCCACCCGGTGCTTTTGCATCTGCATACGCACCAGCTCGCCGGTTACCGAAACATGGCCGATATCATAGCCGCCGGTTGCCGTTTCTACAGCCACCAGTTCGCCGGCTTCGAGGTAAATATTGTCGGCGTTGATAAAGAAATCCTTTCGCGACCCTTTGAATTTTACTTCTACGATCGGGAAAGGCTTATAATTTGACGGCATGTCCATGTCCGACAGCCAGTCGTAAACATCCAATTTACTGCATCCGTTAGTAAGGCACGAGCCGTTACTTTTGCAGCCAGCGGGCGCACATCCGCCCGTTGAGCAACTTCCACATCCCATAATTTAAGACGGTATATAATGAGTCCCTTGCGGGAGCGTTTTAAAGCTTAACACTTTAATAATTTGTAAAGATACATCTAAAAATAGAATTTTCGGATTCGCATTACGTTCCACATGATAATGAGCCTTTTCCAGCTCATCGCTAATCGCTTCGGCCATCGCCAGGTTCATCACCGCCGTCATTTTTTGTGCTGTTTCCAGTTCCTGGACCGGCAAATGCACCAGGTCGCCTGCGCCGGCCATCAGCAGGCAGCATTCGCGCAGGAAGCTGATGCCATAGCGCAGGAAATTTTTCTGGTTCTCACGTCCCATTTTGGCCGCCTGCTCCACAAAGCTCATTACCTCGATGCCTTTATTAGAGAAGCATAGCCGCAGCCATTGCACGAACAAAGCGTGGTAGTTATTGCTTTCCTGCTGCAGCATATTCAGGGCCTCGGTCATGCTGCCGTTGCTCAGATAAGCGATTTCGGCGGCGGCGAAACCGGTCTGATGGTGGTGTTGCTCCAGCTCATCTTTGATCTCGTCGTAGGTCAAAGCCGGGATCTTTACCAACTGCGTGCGCGAAAGGATAGTATTCAGTATCTGGTCCTGGTTTTGCGCGACCAGCAGGAAAAGCGTATTGGGCTGGGGCTCCTCGATGATTTTAAGCAGCGAGTTGCCTTCCTTGTCCAGGTATTCCGGCAGCCAAAGGATCAAAACTTTATAGGCCGATTCGAACGGTTTCAGGCTTAATTTTTTGATGATCTGGTGGCACTCCGCGATGTTGATATTGGCCTGCTTATTTTCGGCATCCAAATAGCCGCGCCATATATCCAGGCTCAAGTATGGATTGGCCAGGAAAGCCTCGCGCCATTGTTCGATAAAGGTTAGCGCTGTATCGTTCTTGTCTTTGGCAAAAAAAGGGTACGAAAAATGCAGGTCTGGATGTATCAGCTTTTGGTATTTCCGGCAGGATGCGCATTCGCCGCAGGAATCATCGGCCTGCTTGTTCTCGCACGATAAATATTGCGCATAAGCAACCGCCAGGGCCAGGCTGCCCGACCCTTCAGGGCCTAAAAACAGTTGCGCATGGCTCACCCGGTTGTCCCTTACCGTACCGGTCAGTCGTTGTTTTATCGCCTGCTGTCCAACTATGTGTTTAAACTGCATTTGTGCAAATTAGCGATTAGATTCGAGATGTGATAATAAGATTTGACATACGGCCGCGCAACGTTGCGGTAAACTGGCAAGCTTCGTATTAAAATGCCGCCCAGTCCTTATTGTCCAGGTGGAACAAACGTCCACGAAACGCTATCGCCAAAACAACGCGTTTTATTTTAATGCTTATGATGAAGATGTCCGAGCAGGTACCCGCCTATAAACGCCAGTGCGACCAATACCCAACATATCTTTTGCAGCATAAGAAGCCTGTCCACTGTTTGCTTAAGCTCATTGCGTTCCGATTCAGCCGAGAGCCGCAGGTTCTGCAGTTTCAGGTTCTCTTGTTGCAATTGTACAATCGCGCTGCCCATCTCGGGTGGTTTTTCTTGTGCCAGCCGATATCGTTTGCTAAAACCGCCCTCGCGCAAAAATTTTTCGCCCCTGGGCTTTAAGATAATTTTGTCAGGCAGATCGTATTCGCCATGCTTGCCCGTTTCGATGATCAATTGTTCCCTCAGCAATATCTGCACCATCGCAAAAGCGGAGGCTTCATCCTGGTCAAAAAGTTGCATCAATTGAAGGCGGGTCAGGTAATCGCGGACGCCAAAAGCCTCCAGGATGACATCCAATAATTCACATTCGTACTCATTCAGCTCTGACATGCGGCAAATTTGTCAATAAATATGGAAGGCGGCAAGCAGCTAATTTTTGTTGAAGCGATATGAAAATGCCTGGTGAGTTGTGTTGGAACCAGCGTCAGACGGTCAAGGCCGCCTTTACCAAATAAGGCAATATTTCCTTTTGAAAGGAAACGAAGTTTTTTCGCACGTCCGAGTCGCTCACTGAGGTAAAGGCGAAGCTGAACACGATGCTTTTGCTGCATTTGATGAGAAAGCGTATGCGGCGAAGGTAATTCTCGTTTTTGCGCATGCCCCCTAATTGCAGGAACGAGCTGATGAGCATATCCTCCAGCTCGTTGGACAAGTTTTTCAGGAATTCCTGTGAGTTGGCCGACTCGCGTATGAAGTCCCAGCCGATAAACTCGTTACAAACCGTATAGCTTAGCCGGCAGGTTTTCATGATGAGGTTGTTGAGATGCATTTCCTCATCTATCTCGTTGGGATTGCTATGGATCAGTTCGTCAACACTGGCGCGGATATAATCCATCAGCAGCACATGGAGTATAGCCTCTTTGCTGTCGAAGTACTTGTAAATGGTTGCCTTGGCAATGCGGGCCTTTTTAGCGATCTCGTTGACGCTGGTTTTGTGATAGCCGAATTTTCGGAACAACTCCTGCGACGCCCTTTTGATGCTCTCTTTGATCTTGTCAGCTTCCATGTATCAGTTAGATACAAATATCTCAAAATTACTCACATTTACGCTATAAGGTTTAAGCGCACGGGTGGCGGGCGCCTTTACCGGCGTGCCGTCGATGAGTGAGAATTTTGCGCCACTGCATGGGTCGGTGCAGGTAAGTGCATTATTGTCCAGCTTTACCGCGCAATGGTTTTGCGGGTTTACGGTGCTGCAGGCATCGTAGGCGGCATAACTCATATCTGCTTCGCGGTAGATGATGAGCCCTTCTACCCCATAACCCGGTATGATGATCGCTCCGCCGGGACTGTGCAATGCAGCCAGCCGCGGATCGTTCACGTCCGCCTCGAAATTGACGGCTACATTGGGTATCACGCCGGTTTCCTTTCCGCACGAAAAGAAGGAAAGCGCGATAAAAGCCAGGATACCCAATTTGCGCATCATATGATCTCGGTACGGAATTGCTTCAGGAAGCGAACGTCGTTTTCTGAGAATAAACGCAGATCGCGTATCACATATTTTAAGTTAGTGATCCTTTCTATGCCCATACCGAAAGCGAAGCCGGTATATTTCTTGCTGTCGATGCCGCAATTTTCCAGCACATTCGGGTCCACCATGCCGCAGCCCAGTATCTCAACCCAGCCCGTATGTTTACACATGCTGCAACCCGCTCCGCCGCAGATGGTGCAGCTTATATCCATTTCGGCCGACGGTTCGGTGAACGGGAAATACGATGGCCGGAAACGCACTTTGGTGCCTTCGCCGTAAAGCTCCTGCACGAAATGGTAAAGCGTCTGTTTCAGGTCGGCGAAGGAAACATTTTCATCCACATACAAACCCTCAACCTGGTGGAAGAAGCAGTGCGCACGGGCCGATATGGCCTCGTTGCGGTAAACGCGGCCAGGCATGATGGCTCTGAACGGCGGCTTGCCGCTTTCCATCATGCGCACCTGTACCGATGAAGTATGCGTCCGCAGGGCTATATCGTCCTTGCCATTATTCTTTTTGATGAAGAAAGTATCCTGCATGTCTCGCGCCGGGTGTTCTTCGGGGAAGTTCAGTGCCGAGAAATTATGCCAGTCGTCCTCGATTTCAGGCCCTTCGGCCACAACGAAGCCCAGCCGTTTAAAGATGTCGATGATCTCTATCCGCGTTAAAGACAATGGATGACGAGAGCCTAAGGCAAACCCGTCTCCGGGCAGCGTTAAGTCAAGTCCTGAGTCCTGAGTCTTGAGTTCTGAGTCAAGAGATTCCTTTAGAAGCTGATATTTGCCTTCGGCTAATTGCTTAAACTCATTCAATACCTTGCCCAGCACCCGTTTTTCTTCGGGGGTTACGCTTTTGAACTGTTCGAAAAGGTCCTTCACAATTCCCTTCGTGCCCAGGTATTTGATCCTGAACGTTTCCAGCTCATCGGCGTTGACCGGGTTAGCGGCTTTGACCTCGGCGGTATACTGATCTATTTTGTCTTGCATTATAATGTCTTTAAGAATTGTTCGGCGGTCATTACCGGTAAATTTGAATGTTTATAGTCTTCGAGGTTCCTGGTAATTATAACGTCGGCCCTGGCATGGACGGCACAACAATATTGTACAGCATCTTCAAAATCTGAAAAGTTGCTATTGAAAGCCATATCGATCTCATCTTCCCCAATCTCCATGATCCTGATAATTGATCGGAGCGTCTTCAACAATTGCATTTTTCGTTGACGGTCATACTTATTCAAAAAATAATGAACATTCATGAACGCGATTGATGAAGTTATGGCTATTATATCTGATTGATTAGCTAAAGCCAATAAATTAAGAGCCGGTAAATCAAATTTGGGGCGCTTAAGTAAAGCATCTAATAAGATATCACTATCAAGAAATACCTTTTTCACATGCCATATTTTTCTTCAAGATGCTTATGATACTCTGCTTTATGATCAAAATCAGGAACAGGATCACCTGAAATGGTTATACTTTTTATAAAGTCAGATATTTCGGATTCATCTTTCATCCTGAAAGGCTCCTTTTCTTTCTCGACCTCCTTTTTGTAAAGCGCTTCAGTCACCTTGGAAAGGCTTATGTTCTTTTTCCTGGCTACCTCCTTGATTTTGTCTATTAAATCAGGTTCGATGTTCAAAGTCAGTTTCATAACGATCTCCTTATACGTACAAATATAATAGATCTATACGTAACAATTTACATCCTACTGTCAACTATACTACTTGATCACCCCCAACTGTTTCCCAACCTTTGTAAATGCTGCAATGGCTTTATCCAAATGCTCCTGCTCGTGCGCGGCCGAGATCTGCACCCTGATGCGCGCCTTGCCCTGCGGTACCACGGGATAGTAAAACCCGATCACATAAATGCCTTCTTCGAGCATTTTGGCTGCAAATTCCTGGCTCAGTTTGGCATCATATAGCATCACAGGCACAATGGGGTGAACGCCCGGCCTGATATCAAAGCCGGCTTCCGTCATTTTGCTGCGGAAATATTGCGTATTGCGCTCCAGCTTGTCGCGCAGCTCGGTGGTTTCGCTCAGCAGGTCGAGAACAGCTATCGACGCCCCGGTGATCGACGGCGCCAGCGTGTTGCTGAACAGGTAGGGCCTCGACCGCTGCCGGAGCATATCGATGATCTCCTTTTTGCCCGAAGTGAATCCGCCCGACGCACCGCCCAGCGCTTTACCCAGCGTGCCGGTAATGATATCGATCTTATCCATCACGCCGTGATATTCGTGCGTACCGCGACCTGTTTTGCCCATAAAACCCGAGCAGTGGCTCTCGTCGACCATCACCAGCGCAGTATATTTTTCAGCCAGGGCGCATATTTTATCTAATTGCGCTATAGTACCATCCATACTGAAAGCGCCATCGGTAACGATGATGCGGTGACGGCAGTCCTGTGTGGCTTTTAGTTTTTCTTCCAGGTCGGCCATATCATCGTGCTTATAGCGCTCGCGGCGGGCCTTGCAGAGGCGCACACCGTCGATAATGGAGGCATGGTTCAGCTCGTCGGATATGATGGCGTCCTGCTCATTGAACAAGGGCTCGAAGACGCCGCCGTTGGCGTCGAATGCCGCGGCGTACAATATTGTATCCTCCATGCCCAGGAACTCCGCTATCTTTCGCTCCAGCGTTTTGTGGATGTCCTGCGTGCCGCAAATGAACCGCACCGACGACATGCCATAGCCGTGCGTATCCAGCGTTTCCTTTGCTGCCTGCACGACCTTAGGGTGGCTTGACAGGCCGAGGTAATTATTAGCGCAAAAATTGATCACGTGCTGACCGCCCTGCACCGTAATGTCGGCGCCCTGCGGCGAGGTAATGATGCGTTCTCTTTTGTAAAGCCCGGCCTTTTCAATCTCGGCCAGTTCCTTCTCCAATACCGGTTTAAGCGTGGTGTACATGGTTTTAATTATTGAGTAGGGCAAAACTACGGTTTTTGATCTATGGTTCATAGCTTATAAATCATAGCCGATACAGCCTCGCCCCGGAGAAGAATCCACAGATCTAAAATGGGAGCAACTCACCTCATATCAGCGAACATTGGGCACGTTGCCAAGGCCGGCAGGTCTTAACGCTACAAAGTATAAGATAAACCCAATGTGAAATAAAACACCGACGAATTGGGTAAATAACTTGTCGTTGTACCATCGTCCGTAATTTTATGTACGGCCACCGCGTAGGCTGGTGTAAACGAAAATCCAAGTTTTTTCCAGCTATAACCAATGGGTAATGTGAACTCATACGCCAGGGTCTGGAATTGATTCGCGTTGGTAGTAACCGGTGTACTTTGCGTTGACGAGTTTGAAGACGCAGTAGTTTTATTTGCGCCCTTGCCTTTGGCATTCCCGTGCTGCGCGCGCTGCGCCGCCCCTTTGTTTTTCAGCACATAATAAGTAGAAAGGAAATGCTGCGTACCGGCGGTCAGTTCGATCTTGGGTTCGATGCTGAAATGGTCTTTGGGCGTAAACAGGGTATCAACTTCAAATTCGTGGCCCAGGCCGGCGGTGATCAAAATATCGTTCCCATCGCCTGATCTTACTAAAGCATAGTCGGCATGGATGGAGGGAGTAACCACATCGAATAGGTCATAACTCAATTCGGCGCCGAGCGTCGCGTCCAGCGCGGATATAACCTGTGTACTGTTAAAGCTGGCGAAATATTTGGATACCGACACGCCGCCGTTCAGGTTGTCTTTTTCAAAGTTGTACCCGGTTTCCAGCTCGCCCGCATCCAGCTTATCGAACTGGCGGCTGGGTATGTAGTTAACCGTACCGGTAAAAAATATACCCGATTTCAAGGTGTAAGTCAGGCCTAAGCCATAATTCGGGGTAGCCACACTGTCTGTCCGCGCCAGGTAAACCGCGTTATTGGCGTAGGTGAGGCCTATTTTTAAGGATGATTTCTTGTGTTTGACCGTATCCTTTTTGGCCGTTTCCTTTTTGCTTATCGTGTCTTTTACAGCGGCGGCTATGGTTTGCGTCCTTTTCGTGGTGTCGGCTTTTTGCGCGCTGGCGAGGGTTATTACTGATAGAAAGAGAACTGCGACTGAAAAAGTATATTTAATCAATAGGGGTATTTTTATACGATGCTTTGTACGGATGTGCAGCCATTATGTTGCCGGCATAATGTAAAATAATTTAAAAAGACCCGCGCCAGCGATAGCAGCGGATACCGGCCCGTGGCTAAGGCCTGAAGGCGTATGAGCGGATAGCGCGCCCGGGCGCCTACAATAGAGTCAAAAGTCTTAAGTAGGAAGTCTTAAGTCAAAGCCGCCTTGCCGAAATTCTGATAATTATTACCGCCTTATCCCGTCCGCCCTTATATTAGCCCAACCAACATTAAACTTATTGATTATGAAAGCGAGCGATACCTCAAAAAGCCCTAACCTGAACCTGCGCGCAAAAGGGAAAAACACTTACGACGCCATCGTGGTCGGCTCGGGCATCAGCGGGGGCTGGGCGGCCAAGGAGCTTTGCG
Source organism: Bacteroidota bacterium (assembly GCA_018267005.1). Taxonomy (GTDB): domain Bacteria; phylum Bacteroidota; class Bacteroidia; order Sphingobacteriales; family Sphingobacteriaceae; genus Mucilaginibacter. The sequence continues at coordinate 3,720 of JAFDZK010000008.1, read as the reverse complement.
AAAAAGGCTTGAAAACCCTGGTGCTGGAACGCGGCCGCAACGTGGTGCACCTGAAGGACTACCCCACCGCGCTGAAGGGTCCCTGGGAGTTTCCGCATCATACGAAAATGCCCTTGTCGGTTACGGCTGAGAACCCCGTGGTTTCGCGCTGCTATGCTTTTGATGAATCGACCCAGCATTTTTTTGTGAAGGATACGGAGCACCCCTATGTGCAGGAAAAGCCGTTCGACTGGATACGCGGTTACCAGGTGGGCGGCAAATCGCTGCTGTGGTGGCGGCAAACCCAGCGCTGGAGCCAGCACGACTTTGAAGGCCCGGCACGCGACGGATACGCGGTTGACTGGCCCATCAGGTACAATGACATTGCGCCCTGGTATTCGTACGTGGAAAAGTTTGTCGGCATCAGCGGCAACCGCGACGGCCTGGATATATTGCCCGACGGCGAATTTCTGCCGCCCTGGGAGATGAATTGCGTGGAGAAAGATATCGCATCGCGCATAAAAACCAAATACCCCGACCGCCATGTGATACAGGGACGCTGCGCCCACCTCACCAAACCGCAGCCGATACACCTGGAACAGGGCCGCGGGCAATGCCAGGCGCGTAACCAGTGCGAACGGGGCTGTCCGTTCGGCGGGTATTTCAGCTCCAATTCGTCAACTATTCCCTGGGCGATGAAAACGGGTAACCTGACGCTGCGGCCTTATTCAGTTGTGCATTCGGTTATCTATGACGACAAGCGCGGCAAGGCCACCGGCGTGCGCGTGATCGATGCGGAGACGATGCAGGAACAGGAATTTTATGCGGACATGATCTTTATCAACGCCGCCTGCCTGAACACCAACCTGGTGTTGCTGAATTCCACCTCGTCGCGCTTCCCGAACGGATTGGGTAACGACAGCGGCCTGTTGGGCAAATTCGTCGCCTTTCAAAATTACCGGGGCAATATTTACGCCGATTTCGACGGCCCGATGGATCACTATTATTACGGCCGCCGGCCCACCCAGCCGATGATCCCGAATTTCAGGAACATAAAAAAGCAGGAAACGGATTTCCTGCGCGGGTACATGACCTTCTATGGCGCCGACCGGCCCCGCGCCTACGCTGACGAAGGCATAGGCGGCGCCTTTAAAGAAGCACTCGGCGAACCCGGTCCGTGGCGCGTGAGCATGTCCATACAGGGCGAGACCATACCGAAGGAAACCAACCACGTGCGGCTGAGCAAAGACAAAAAAGATAAATGGGGCATTCCTTTGCTGGTTACCTCGGTGGATTATGACGACAACGACGAAAAGCTGCTGAAAGACTTTTTCCAGACAGGCAGCGAGATGCTGCATGCGGCGGGCTGCACGAATATCCAGACTGTGGATACCAAACAGGCGCCCGGCCTGGATATACACGAGGTGGGCGGCGTGCGCATGGGTAACGACCCGAAAACCTCGCTGCTGAACAAATGGAACGCCATGCACCATTGCCCCAACGTGTTTGTTACCGACGGCGCCTGCATGACCTCGACCGGCGTGCAGAACCCGTCCATCACCTTTATGGCGCTGACGGCGAGGGCGGTGAACCATGCGGTGGAGGAGTTTAAGAAATCGGCTGGGTGAGGGTGAATGGTCAATAGTGAATGGTGAATGCAGGGCGCCTTTTGAACACGATGAGCGGGATTTTGAAGATAAACAGGATGGGCGTGGGGCTATTGCCTATTTTTGTCAGAACCGGAATTAAACGAATTAATGAATTGCCGGAATTCTGCTAATTCTTAAATTCTGTAAATTCTGGTTCAGACAATTGCCCCCCATTGGCTAACTTTACCGCATGAAACATCTGCTCCTGCTCGTTACCTGTGCTACCCTGGTGACTTATAGCGCGTATGCCCAAAAAGTATATATCGGCTGTCCCGAACAAGTGAATGCCAAACCGAATGCCGGCTTTTTGACTCAGCAACCGGTTGACCTCGTGATATTCGACAGCCGTACCGTACCGCCTGGCGCCAAGATCGAATGCCAGGGAACGGAGCTGAGGCAGGCACTAAAGAACTTCCTGCAAGCGGAGTTTCCCTCCTGCAAAATGACGCTGCTGCCCGATACGCTGAACCCGCCAAAACCAGGCCGGATAACCATCAAGATCGGCATAACTGTCTACCAGGCCAGCCTTAGCAAGTCAGAATGGACGGGATCGGTTGATTACCATGCAAGCATTATCGACAACCGGAAGAAACGGTCCGGGAAAATATCCGAAGAGATAAATAACGACACCACCCGGCCGGGTATCCTGGGCTACGGGCCGGCGAAAAAATCCCTGTTCACCAGCTTGGACAAATCCAACCAGGACCTCGCCTCATTTATTGAAAAGACGTTGAAGGACTAAAAGCGTAAAGCAGAAAGACCAAAGCTTTAAGCTTTCTGCTTTACGCTTATATTGACTATTCACTATTCACCATTGACCATTCACCAACCTATTCCTCCTCTTTAAAATACACCTTATAGTAATTCAGGTTCTTGTTTTCATCAAAGCCCTTCTCTATCAGTTCCTTGTTGCCGTGAATGTAGATGTGAAAATTTTTGTCCAGCTTCAGCACGCTTTTGTACACGCGGTTCTGCTTTTTCACGGCGGCTGAGTTGATGTCGAAGGTATCGGGTATCGGTGTTTCAAACTCGTCCTCGTATTCCTTTTTGTATTTCAGGAACGACGCGATGCCCTGCTCATTGCCGATCACCTCGTTCGAAAACTCGCCGATATCGAAATTCTCGTTCTCCTTAAAGTACTTCATCGAACGGTTCAGCAGGTCTATCTTGTCGGCTTTGCTCACCTCAAATTCCTGGTCTATCTTTTGGGTCACAAAGTTTTTATACACGCCCAGCACGTTGTTCGTCTGGTGGTAACTGTCGTTGCGCACCCGCAGTTTCAAAAAGTCGTCCTTCCAATACACCGCCTCCTGCCCGCGGTTGGTATTATCCACCACGGCCACCTTATAGCCCTGCTCCTTTTCGCTATTGAACACCAGGCAGCCCTTGTCCAGCTTGCGGATGTCGATGCCCTCGCTGTCGTACGCCAGCCCGAAGCCGTTCTGCTGCGGCGAAACCTTCAGGTAGGTCTCCTTCGTCTCCGACTTGAAAATGCCGATCGCATCCAGCAGCTCGCCCTCAATCTGCAGGTTGCGGAACAGTGCCACGTACAGCTCCCCGCCTTTGATCTTCGGGTGCGCAGCCGCCTCATACAAATACTTCGCTATCTGCGTGCTGCCCTCATGAAACCCGGCCGGGTCATCGAATATAGCCTCCGCAAAGTGGTACATCGCGTTCAGGTTCAGGTCGTCGCTGGCGTGGTAAAAACGATACACCTCGTTGGTTTTGGTAAAGGGCGACACAAAATACTGCATCAGGATGTTGTTCAGCAGCTCGTCCTGCACCGCCAGCGGAGCCTCCGACAGCACATAACCCTCCTCGTTCAAACGGTTGCCCACCCGGTGTATGGAAAGCGACGCTATCGCCGCCTCGAAAAATGAGATCATCGTGTTTGGTTTCTGGGCGCAAGTTTACAAAAACCAACCGTCATTGCGATCCGCTGGCTAGCGGAGAAGCAATCTCCGAACTGTGCCAGTCGTCAGGCCGGGATTATTGTTTGGCGAGGCGCATGGCGTAGGCCGCTGCAAATCATGGTTTACATGGTTTACACTTTTTGGGGGGGTTTCTTTATAAATATCTGATTATCAGTATA
>JAFDZK010000089.1 GCA_018267005.1 Bacteroidota bacterium | reverse complement strand
GTGTTTACTTCAACGCTTATAACACCTGCGACATGGCTACACAAGCCGCTATTTATTCGGATAGTATAGAGTTTTACCACGATAAAGGTGGCCTGATGACCTCGAAGAAAGACCTATTAGCAGCCATAAAAGCCAATATTTGCGGTAAGGTGACCCGGGTGTTGGTGCCCGGGAGCGTTGAAGTTTACCCGGTACCTGGTTTTGGGGCAGTAGAGATTGGCTACCACCGGTTCATCAATCACCAGGAAAGCGAAACACCCTCCAACCCGGGCAGGTTCGTGGTTTTCTGGCGGCTGAAAGACGGTAAATGGCAGATTTATCGCGTAGCCAGTATGCATGCGGGGAGTTAAGAAGTCCATAGCGGATAATACATAGCCAATGCCGGAAAAACTAGGGATCATGGCCTATTGTCCATGGACTCCAATGTTAACCCCGTATCATCATTCGGCCAATCCCTTTAAAATCCGGTAAATAAACCGTACCTTTGCGCCAAAATTCAGAGGCGGCATTTTCATGCAAAAAATTAGGAATATAGCGATCATAGCGCACGTTGACCATGGTAAAACTACTTTGGTTGACAAGATTTTACATAGTTGCGCCATCTTTAGGGATAACCAGGAGACCGGCGAATTGATATTGGATAACAACGACCTGGAACGTGAGCGGGGGATAACCATCGTTTCGAAAAACGTTTCGGTAAGATATAAAGATGTTAAGATCAACATCATCGATACACCGGGCCACGCCGACTTTGGCGGCGAGGTAGAGCGGGTATTAAAGATGGCCGACGGCGTATTGTTGCTGGTCGATGCCTTCGAGGGCGCTATGCCGCAAACCCGCTTCGTGACGCAAAAAGCTTTGTCTCTCGGTTTGAAGCCCATCGTGGTGATCAACAAAGTGGATAAGGAAAACTGCCGGCCGGAAGAGGTGCACGAGCAAATATTCGAGCTTTTCTTTAACCTGGAGGCTACCGAGGAGCAGTTGGATTTCCCGGTGGTGTACGGTTCGTCAAAACAAGGATGGATGAGCCTCGACTGGAGAAAACCGACGGAAGATATTTTCCCATTGATGGATACCATCCTTGAGCATATCCCGGCTGCCCCCGAAGTGGAAGGTACGTTGCAGATGCAGATCACCTCGCTGGATTACTCCTCGTTCGTAGGTCGTATCGCGATCGGTCGCGTTGCACGCGGCATGATCAAAGAAAACCAGCCGGTTTCGCTAGTAAAACGCGATGGCAAGATCCAGAAATCGAGAATAAAGGAGCTTTATACTTTCGAGGGCCTCGGCAAGGTGAAAGTAACCGAAGTGAAGTCCGGCGATATTTGCGCGGTAGTAGGCATAGAAGGATTCGAAATTGGTGATACCATCGCCGATTTTGAAAATCCCGAGCAGTTGGCTGTTATCAAGATCGACGAGCCGACGATGAACATGCTGTTCACCATTAACAACTCGCCGTTTTTCGGTAAGGAAGGTAAGTTCGTTACCTCGCGCCACCTGCGCGATCGCCTGTATAAGGAAATGGAAAAGAACCTGGCGCTGAAGGTTGTGGAAACCGAGTCGCCGGATTCGTACCTGGTATATGGCCGCGGTATCCTGCACCTGTCCGTGCTGATCGAAACCATGCGCCGCGAAGGCTACGAGTTGCAGGTGGGACAGCCACAGGTAATTGTTAAAGAAATTGACGGCGTAAAATGCGAGCCGGTGGAAACGCTGATCGTCGACGTTCCGGGCGATGTGGCCGGCAAGGTGATCGAACTCGTTACGCAGCGCAAAGGCGAACTGCTGGTAATGGAGCCGAAGGGCGACCTGCAGCATTTGGAATTCGAAATACCGTCGCGCGGCATCATCGGTTTGAGGAATAACGTACTCACCGCTACAGCAGGCGAGGCTATTATGGCGCACCGTTTTAAGGCTTACGAGCCCTGGAAGGGCAACATACCCGGCCGCCTGAATGGGGTGCTGGTATCGATGGAGAAAGGGCAGACGACAGCCTACTCGATTGATAAGCTGCAGGATCGCGGTCGTTTCTTTATCGACCCGGGCGTGGATATTTATGAAGGCCAGATATTAGGCGAGCATATACGGGATAACGACCTGGTTATTAACGTTGTGAAGGGCAAGCAGTTAACTAATATGCGTGCTTCGGGTAGTGACGACAATGTGCGTATTGCGCCGGCCATCAAGTTCTCGCTCGAGGAAGCGATGGAATATATCCAGGCCGACGAATACATCGAAGTGACCCCGCAGAGCCAGCGCCTGCGCAAAATATACCTAACCGAAAACGAACGGAAAGTGAATGCGAAGAGGTTTGTGAATCAGTAATTGGAATAGGAATTGCGAAAAGACCAGAATAGATTTTGCGTATCGAAAAGTTACCTGAATTTATGGAAATTTAATAGTAAGCTATTAGTTTTGCTTATCTGAATCTTGTTGTGATGAAAAAACTTTTACTTCTTGTGTCGGTTGCTCTCGTCGGAGTAGTTGCGTCGTGTAAAAAAGATAACCCCAAACCGCTGAAACTTACGGCGATTACCCTGAGTAAGGATACGGTTTCGCTGAATGTCGGCGACACAAAAAGCATTGCTTTTACACTTGATCCATCAAACTACGATAAATCTCAGTTGGTATGGCGTTCATCAGATAATACCATCGCAACTGTTGATAATACCGGTACGATAAGCGGTGTAAAGGAAGGTAATGTTATCATTACTGTAACTAATCAAGGCGGTACCGTTACGTCGACATGCCTTGTATCTATTTTGCCGCAGCTTAAAGGCATTAAGATGGTTAAGGACACACTGATCATGCATGCAGGTAATACCAGAACGGTAGATATTACATTAACTCCTGTTAACTCTTCTTCAAATACCCTGGTATGGAACTCATCTGATACATCCGTATTGAAAGTAAACGCGGGGTTAATAACAGCCAAAAAGCAAGGCCAGGCTATCGTTTCGGTCTCCAGCCAGGATGGAACACTTACCACATTCACTTTGGTGACCATTTTACCAGCGATAGATGACCTCGGTGTAGGTCTGGTTGCTTATTATCCTCTTAATAACACTGGTGCCGACTTTTCGGGCAACGGGTATGATTGCACCACTTTATTTAATATTACTGCTACTACCGACAGGCATGGCAAAGCCAACGGCGCTTATTACTTTGATGGCACAACAAGCTATATGAGTGTACCGGATAACCAGGCGCTAAGATTGGCAAACAGCGATTTTACCATGAGCGCATGGATTAAAATATTATCATACGATCAAAGCAGCGGAACCATTATTTTTTCCAAAAGACTGGCAGGGGTTAACAACGGTTATACATTCGGTGTTGCCGGCCAAACCGGGCCATCCCTGGGCGTAATTACTTATGGCCCCGGAGGCGGTAGTATTAACGCTATCGGCACCAGGATGATCTCGCTCGATCAATGGTCCATGGTTACTTTAGTTTACAACAATAGCGCAAGGCAAGCCAGTATTTATGTTAATGGTGTGCTCGATAATGTAAGTAATAACGTCGATCCCAATAATTCAACCATAAGCGCAATTTTATATATCGGAAGGGATAACCCGGCTAATGCTGATGACGGGTATTTTTTCCATGGTTCAATGGATGAGCTTCGCATTTATAACCGGGCATTGAGTGCAGCAGACGTTGTGAAACTTTATAACTTTGTCGATCCGGTGAATTAAACTATAAAGTTTACCGCTATTTCTTTAAACCGGTATGCCTTTGCCTTGTACTATCTTTACCGCATCGCCACCAAACGATTAATTGCTTAACTTAGCCGCATGAAAGATAATGAACGGCTAAGGCCATCCATTTTCTCGACCCGGTATGTGCATCTGACCAAATTACGCGATGCTACACTGCGCGACCTGAAAGAGATCACATCAAATGAAAAAAACCTGAGCCTGATAGATTTTGGCTGCGGCGATATGCCCTACCGTTCCGTTATCGAACCTATGGTGGGTAAATATATTGGGGTCGACCTGGAAATGAACCCCAAAGCCGACTACCATATCGATTTCGACAGCAAGACAACTTTACCGGATAATTTTGTCGATATAATCCTGTCAACACAAGTATTGGAACATGTGGATTCACCTTCGGGTTACCTGGCCGAGGCGTTTCGTCTGCTTAAGCCGGGAGGTCATATTATTTTAAGTACACACGGCTATTGGTTTTATCACCCGACACCTAACGATTACTGGCGCTGGACGAGCGCGGGTTTACGCAAGACCATCGAAGCTGAAGGGTTTCAAATAAAATCGTTTTTTGGTATTATGGGATTAGCTGCCAGCGGACTGCAGTTGTTCCAGGATGCTATTTGTATCAAGCTGCCGAAATTTTTGATACCCCCTTTTGCTGTGGTTATGCAATCCTTCATTCGGTTGTTTGATAAGATCAACAAGCAGGCTCAGCGTGATCGCGACGGTTCCGTGTATGTCATACTGGCCCAAAAGCCAATGAGAGGTTAAGATGGAACACTTTAACCTGTGCATCATAAAGCCTAACGATAATGCATTCTCGGAGACCTTTATCCAGGAGCATGTCAATCGTCTGCCAGGAAATAAAAAAGTACTTTATGGTGGTGCCTTTCCGGTTTATGACAATGAAGGCAAATATCTCATCCGATCAAAGCTCGGCTTGCTGAGTTATCTTATCCAAAAAAGGATATTCCGCAAAAAGAATATCGGCGTACGCAATAGGGCGTTGGTCAACTACCTGAAGAAAGAAAATATCGACGTAGTGTTTGCTGAATACGGCATGGTAGGCGCTATGGTTACGAAAGCTTGCAAACAGGCCGGAGTGCCTTTAGTTATCCATTTCCACGGGGCCGATGTGCATCATAAGCCAACTGTCGCTACATATTATGATTTTTACAAGGAGGCTTTCAAATACGCGGATAGGCTGGTTGCGGTTTCTGGCGATATGGTTGATGAGCTTGTCCGGTTAGGAGCGCCGGCCGAAAAGATAGTTAAGGCTTCGTGCGGTGTCGACACAGAAAATTTCCCATTGGTGGATGTACTGCATTCTGAAAAGCGATTTTTAGCGGTAGGCCGGTTTGTCGAGAAAAAATCCCCGTCATCGGTAATAAAAGCGTTCAAGATCGTACATGAGAAATTCCCCGATGCCCATCTGACGATGGCTGGCGGCGGACCTCTGTTTGACGAAACCAAAGCATTGGTAAGCGAGCTAAGGTTGGATAATAGTGTTGAACTTCCAGGGGTCCTGAATAGTAACGAGATTAAGCGCCTTATCAGTCGCGCGCGCTCCTTTGTTCAGCACTCGGTTACGGCAGCTAACGGCGATAAGGAGGGAACGCCTGTAACCATTTTGGAAGCAGGTGCTTCCGGCCTCGCGATCGTAAGTACGTTGCATGCGGGGATAAAGGAAGCGGTAATCAACGGCGAAACAGGTTTCCTGGTGCCCGAGCATGATATTGAGGGCATGGCTCACTATATGATCGAAATTGCGGGCGATGCTGACTTGGCTTCGAGGATGGGAATTAAAGAATCCGAGTATATTTATAAAAATTACAATATTAAAGATAGAATAAATACGTTGGCCGCAATATTATTGCAGGCCATTAAAAGAAATAAGAATGATAAAAGGACTGGTGCATAAATTGATTGGCAAAATGGGTTATGAGTTGGTAAAGCCTGATAAGAGGCTGGTTGTCGATGGTCTGCCCGCCGATTTTGACAAACTAACCGTTGATACCTATAATAAGGTAAAAACTTATACCATGACCACCCCCGAACGCATTGCCGCTTTGTGCAACGCAGTAAATTACCTGGTAAAAAATGATATAAAAGGCGACTTTGTAGAGTGCGGCGTGTGGCGTGGGGGAAGTACGATGGCTGCGATCGACACATTGATGAAGGCCGGCGATCAAGGCCGTGAGATCTATTTGTATGATACTTACGAAGGTATGTCGGAACCGACTGAGCAGGACAAAGTGTTCACAGGAACTGCCGCCGATGACCTGATGAAAAGCAGCGCCAAGGATGATCCGACATCAGTGTGGTGCTATTCGGCACTGGAAGAAGTGCAAAATAATGTAGGTATATTAAAATATCCTGCTCAAAAAATACATTTTGTGAAGGGTAAGGTTGAAGATACCATTCCGAAAACTATGCCCGGAAAGATAGCCTTGCTCAGGCTCGATACAGACTGGTACGAATCGACCGCGCACGAGCTAAGACATTTATATCCTCTGCTGGTTCAGGGTGGCGTTATCATTATCGACGACTATGGCCACTGGGAAGGTGCACGCCAGGCTGTCGATGAATATATAATTTCAGAAAAGTTACCTTTATTATTAAACAGGATAGACTATACCGGTCGTATTGGAATTAAGTATTAAAACCTATGGGCATTGTAAAAAAGCAGGTTTACAAGAATACCATAGTTTCCTACGCGGGCATGGCATTCGGTTTTATAAACCTGATCTTTTTATATCCCCATTTCATGACGACCGAGCAGATCGGTTTATTCCTGCTGCTTATCAGTCTTTCCGTATTGTACTCACTCATTGCCTCGATGGGTGTGCCGAGCATCATCCTGCGGTATTTCCCTTTTTTTCGTTCTGAAGACAAAACCCACAATGGGTTTTTATACTGGGTCGGCGGTTTTGCCCTGGTCGGCTTTGTGACTTCCACACTGGTTTTTTATCTGCTCAAGCCAGTTATTGTAGCCAGCTTTATTAAGAAAGCGGCGTTATTCGTCGATTATTATTATTACCTCGTTCCGCTGGCTTTTTTTACCATTTTCTTTAATTTGCTGGAAGCCTTTGGCAAAGCGATTCTTCAGTCCGTCTATTCGAGCTTTTTAAAAGAAGTGCTTCTTCGCCTGCTAACCACTGTCGCCCTGGTTATGCTGGCATTTCACTGGATTTCATTTCAGCAATTCATCGTGATCTATATCCTGTTGAACGGATTGATATGCTTACTGCTGGCCGTTAGCCTGGCGATATCGGGTAAATTTTCATATAAAAGAGGCAACCGGAGTTCGGTAGGGGTAACCAATAAAGCAATTATAAATTTTGGACTTTTTACGCTTCTTTCAAGCACGGTATATGTGCTGCTGCAAAATGTGGACAGGTATATGTTAAGCGCCATGGCGGGCCTGGCAGTACAGGGTGTATATGGGATTTATTCGGGCATTGCCATCGTTATCAATGTGCCTCAACAGGCCCTGAGCCGCACCACCTACCAGATCGTGGCCGAATCGTGGGCGACAAAAGATTTGAAAAGGATCGATGATATTTATGCTAAGACTTCCATTATACAAATGGTTGTTGGCTGCCTGTTATTCGCCTGCATCCTGATAAACAAAGATAATCTGCTCGCCATTTTGCATAAAAAGGAATTCAGCGATCAGTATAATGTGCTCATCGTTATTTGCCTGGGGTTCCTGGTTGATATTACAGGAGGGTTGAATACCTATATCATTACGACATCACATAAATATCGATTGATCACTATCCTGGTGATTATCTGGAGTATCTTTTGCGTGGTACTGACCTATCTGCTGATTCCGCCTTATGGTGGAATGGGGGCTGCGATGGCTTACCTGGTTACCATTACGGGGATTAATTTCTGCACATGGTTTTACCTGAAATACAGATTTAAAATGCAACCATTTAATTATAAGCATCTTATCGTTATTGGTATAACAATTGCCAGTTATCTTGCCGGCCGGTATTTCTGGAAGGTAAATAACCTGTATATCGATGCCTTTGTGCGAACATCGCTGACTGCCGTAATTTACTTATCGCTATCATATGCCTTCCGCGTATCGGCTGATTTGAATGAGAAAATAGATAATACTTTAAAACGAATAAAGATCAAAAGTATAATTCATTAATAAATAACGTTAATTAGCTAACTTAGAAGCGGATCACTTAGTATTAAGCGTAGTACTAACCTAACCTTACATGATAAAAATTCTACGTCTTTCATATTTCGTAATTTTTTTACTTGCCTTCGCCGCGATACCGCTTAACAGTATTGCTCAGATTGCAGTACCGCAATGGGTGGATGATCTTGGTGGCCCTGGCGGATCAAGCTCTATTCCTGCTGCCGTTAAGGTCGATAAGCAAAACAATATTTATGTAACGGGTATTTTTAGCGGCACGGTCGATTTTGACCCCTCAGCCGGCGTGCATAATTTAACCTCGAACGCCAATAGCTTTGATACTTACCTGGCCAAATACACGTCAGCGGGAGCATTGATCTGGGTTGTCGCTTTCGGTGGTACGGGCACCGACCAGGTTAATAACATGACTATTGACGATAATGGCAACCCAACCGTTATCGGCCAGTACGATTCCAACTCCATGGATGTTGACCCGGGACCAGGAACAACTATATTGACTAACAACGGCGATAAGGATGGTTTTATCGTAAAATTCGACACGAACGGTAATTTCATGTGGGGGCGATCTATCGGCGGCGGAGGCACGGACTATGGCGATAGAGTAGCAGCGGATCACCAGGGCAATGTCATAGTAACTGTTCAGTATGAACAAACGGTTACCGTTGGCGGCAAAAATTACACATCGGCGGGTAGCTTTAACGGTTTGTTAATCAAATATGACCCCAACGGGAGCGTTTTGTGGGCCATTAACTGGAGCGATACAGGTGATAGTGAAGGGCGTTACCAAAATGTCGATGCCAGTAATAATATTTATGTCATAGGTGCATTTGGCAATAATGTTAATTTCAACCCTTTGGGTACAGCTTCTTACCTGAATGGAAATGGAAGCGCTATATTTCTTGCGAAATACTCCCCTTCAGGAATATTAATATGGGTGCAGCCTATAGCCGGTTATGGGGTCAACAATAACCTTAACTTATGCCTCGATTCAAGCGGCAATGTTTATATCGATGCGCCTTTTCAGGCTTCAGTAACATTTGGCGGCGCCAAAACGCTAAACCCAACCGGCCAGGAAGACATTTTTTTGGCAAAATATACTACCAACGGTGTTTTCGTGAATGCTGTCGATATCGGCGGAGCCGGGGCTGGCATGTACAATTATGGGATAGTCGCAAGCTCCGATAACAATGTATATATATCAGGGTATTTTAAAGGAACAGTGGATTTTGACCCGTCTCCGACATCGGCTGCTCCGGTAAGTTATCACGGAAATACAGACTTGTTCCTCGCCAAATATGATTCGAACCTGGATTATAAATGGGCCTTTAGCGCCGGCAATGGCTCGTGTGGAAATACGCTGGGTCGAAATATCGATATTGATGGCAATAATGATGTGATTTTGGTGGGATCGTTTTGTTCGACTGTGAATTTTGATGCGTCAAAATGTACTAATTACAATCTTACAGCACAAAGTGACATCCGCGATAGTTTTATTGCCAAATACGTGCAGGCAAAACCTACGCCGACTTCGCAGATCACCGCTTTTTCTGTTCCGGGTGAGATCGGTTCGGCAGTAATAGATCAAACTAAATTGCAAATAACCGTCACCGTTCCAGCAGGAACTGACTTGACTAACCTGTCACCGACGATCACGGTGAGCAGCGGCGTGACGTTGTCGCCTGCTTCCGGTACGTCACAAAATTTTTCGGCCCCAGTAACATACACACTAACTACGGCTGCATGTACCTCGTTGAACTATTCGGTTAAGGTGGTTTTTGCCAATACGGCAAAGCCGGTCACGACGTGTTCCGGCGCTTCTTTGGTTTTAACAGGTGATGCAGCCAATCCAACACCAAATAGTTACCTGTGGCAGGTTTTGCAAAACGGCGTATGGGTAAATGCACCTGGTACGAACAATGCAAAAAACTACCAGGCTTCGGCATTGGTTAACAATACCAATGCAAACATAGTTTTTAGCCTGCGACGACAAATTACTACCGGTACCGCAGTTACGGATGACTCTTTTTATGACGTAACAGTACAACCGGTTGTTCCGGTCGCCAACAACACTATTGCCAGTCCGGTTACAAATACTTTTTGCGCTAACGGCGATCCGGCAGCACTTGTTGGCAGCGGGCCTGCGGGCGGCGATGGCAGCAATTACGCTTTCCAATGGCAAAGTTCGACCAATAACGTAAATTTTGTCGACATCGCAGGAGCGACCGCCAAAGATTATGATCCGGCTGCGATAACGGTAACTACTTATTACCGGCGTACGGTAACTTCCGGTTCGTGTACGTTACCATCGCTAAGTAATGTGGTAACGATGACCGTGCAGCCGCCTCTTGCTAATAATACGGTTACCGCGCCTGCTGTTACCACGTTTTGTGCGAGCGGTACGCCGGGGAGCCTTGCTGGCAGTACACCTGCCGGAGGTAGCGGCACGTATCTCTATCAATGGCAAAGTTCGACCGATAATACCGCATTTACCGACATTGCCGGCGCAACAGGCGTTAACTACGATCCGGGTACCATAACCGCCACGACTTACTACCGTCGTTCCGTTGTGTCGGGTGCGTGTACCACCCCGCTTATCAGCAATGTTGTGACCATCACTATACAACCGCCAGTATCAAACAATGTTATCGCGGCGCCGGCGGTCGCTACATTTTGTTCGGTAGGCGATCCTTCAATTATTACAGGCAGCACGCCTGCAGGCGGTAACGGCGCGTTTAGCTACCAATGGCAGATGTCGACGGATAACAATACATTTTCAAACATTCCGGGGGCTATAAGCCAGAATTATGACCCTCCATCCCTCAATGTAACAACCTATTTCCGAAGGGTAGTTACATCAACCACTTGTAATGCTAATGTGAGCAATGTTGTTACTATCAATATTGCTCCGCTGCCTGCAGCCCCGCCCGTAACGGCACCTTCTGTTTCGGTTTGCCCGGGAAATGTGGCGACGCTGTCTGTTTCATCACCGCAACAGGGAATCAGTTATAACTGGTATGACTCGCCGTCGCGCAGCAATAAACTTTTCACAGGAGCAACCTATGTTACCGGGGCGATCAACGCTGCTCAGACCTTTTATGTAGAAGCCGCGACAACTGCCTGTACAAGTCCAACGCTCACAGGCATACAGGTAAACGTAATTGCTGTACCCGGCCAACCGCAGGTATTAAGCAGCGGTGTAACGGTTTGTGCCGGATCGACCGCTACCCTGCACGTGTCGGGGCCGCAGGCCGGTTTGACCTATGCCTGGTATACTTCGCCCATGGGCGGTACATCGGTATTTACGGGCGCAGATTTTATCACGCCTGCCATACAAAGCTCTACCACTTATTACGTGGAGGCAATAAACAACAGTGGCTGCCCGTCGCTGCCGCCCCGTACCCCGGTCGCGGTTACAGTAGTGCCGTTACCGTCAGCTCCGGTTACGTCGGGAACGTCCATTTGCCCCGGAACTTCGGCGACGTTGACAGCTAACAACAGCGACCCCAATATCGTCATCAATTGGTATAGTTCGCCGGCAGGCGGATCGATATTAGCCACCGGCAATACATATACTACTCCTGCATTGAGCAGTAATACAACTTACTATGCGGAGGCGGTCAATACAAATGATTGTTCTTCGGCAAACCGTAGTGCGGCTAACGTAACTATGATTGAGCAATTGGCGGCACCGGTCGTTAAGGTAAGTGCGACTACGATAACGAGCGTAACCTTTACGTGGCAAGCCGTGCCCGGGGCGAGCGGCTACCAGGTGAGTACCGACGATGGTGTTACCTTTAGCGACCCAAGTCTTGGCAGTAGCGCCCTTACACAAACCATATCCAATATGCAAACGGGTCAAACAGTTACGTTGATCGTGCGGGCGGTGGGCAGTTCGCCGTGCCAGCAAAGCGAGGGATCGCTTTCTGTAACCGGGACTGCCGAAAGCCAATTGGGCGACCAGGTATTTGTACCCAATGCATTCACGCCTAACGGGGACGGCAAGAACGATATCTTATACGTCTACAGCTCAGCCATTAAAAGCATAAAGTTTTACGTGTACGACCAGTGGGGTGAATTGATCTTCACCTCGCTGAACCAGGCGACAGGCTGGGATGGTACATATAAAGGCGCTGCCGAACCGGTTGGTGTGTATGTGTATTATGTTGAAGCGATAGCCAACGATGGGCAAACATTGAAGAAAAAAGGAACAGTTACTTTAATACGGTGAAAAAGGCGATAATTCTTATTATAGTGCTGCAGGTAATAGCTGTTGCCAGGTTACAGGCGCAGGTCGATCCGCATTTTTCGCAGTATTATGCCTATCCGATGTGGCTTAATCCGGCGCTGACCGGGGTATTCAACGGCGATGTCCGCGTGGGCGCCAATTACAAAAATCAATGGGCCAATATCGACAACGGTTATAATACCGGCGGGTTATCGGCCGATTTCCGCTCGGGCGACAAAGCCGGATTTGGCATCAATATCATGAACCAGGCGGCCGGAAACGCAGGTTATAATTATTTTGCCGCTTACGGTTCGTTCGGATATGGCATATCTATATCTGCCGACGGTACGCAGCGCCTGCATTTCGGTGTGCAGGCTGGCTTTATTAATCGTAGCTTCGATCCTAATAAGCTCCAATTCGGCGACCAATATAGTCCATATACCGGCTTTGATCCGAACATCCCCAATTTCGAAAATTTTGCCACGACGAGCGCTATCGTCTTTGATTCAAGCACCGGCATTTATTATTACGATGGCAATAGCGAGCATGGCGCAAACCCTTTTTTTGGTGTAAGCCTGGCGCACCTTACACAGTCCAAAGATGCCTTTGCCGAGGAGGGCCTGAACAGCCGTATTCCGCTGCGCTACACCATTCATGGTGGGGTAAAGTTGCGGATGACCGACGATTACGACCTGACCCCGAACTTTATATTTATGAAGCAGCAGGCCAATGAACTTAAGGCATTTGGGATATATAATGAGTTGAAAACGGATGACGACAAGAGTTTAATATTCGGTTTATTATATCGGGTCAATGACGCGGTTGCCGCCAGTGTCGGGTATCACCTGGAGAATATGAATATAGGTCTTAGCTATGACATCAATTCGTCGGGATTGAGCGCCGCTACGCACGGACAGGGCGGTTTGGAATTGTCCTTCAGTTACATAATTGGAAAACATCAACCTGACGGACCGGAACCGGTTTGCCCGAGATTTTAGGCAGATACATGAGAAAGATATACCTGGTTATATTATTTTGCTGTTTACTACCCACTGCGTTCGCTCAGTCGGCCCGGACTTACCGGTTGTTAGGCGACAAGGCCTTTGCCATCCGGAATTATTACGAGGCAGCCTACTACTATGCGGTAGCTTTAGGTGAGCGGCCGCCTGCCTCTTCCGGACTTGAAATGCCCTTTCATTCTAACTTTAGGAAGAACCAAAAATTAAGCCCCGCCGATAGCGTTTACCTTTTATATCAATTGGCGGAATCGGATCGTCTTTTTGAGAATTACAACGATGCAGGAAAATATTATCAAAGCGTACTTGCGGCCCGAGATCATAGCGATTATCCTTTAACGCGGCTTTGGTATGGCATCTGCCTGCGTGCCAACCGGCAAATGGATGAAGCTATAACTCAATTGACTCAATTTCGCGATGCTTATCAGGGCGACAGCAAGTACCAGGCCCTGGCCGACAGGGAAATAGAGAATTGCCATTTTGCTAAAGAACAGTATGCTCTGCCGCCCGAATATTACATATCGAAATTGGACGGACCGATAAATTCCGGCGCCGGTAATTATAGTTTAAGCCCGTACAAGAATGGGTTCATGTTCACCTCCTCCCGATACTCGAAAGCGGGCAAAAAAAACACAAACGGGATTTATTATGCAGCCTTGCATGACACCATTGCGCCCAAACTGGTAAGCCTTGAAAGCGAAGATGCTAAGAGTAAGGAATATGGCACGCCGTCAGTCGATAGGTTGGGCAAACGGATGTATTTTACTGTTTGGTATAAAAAAGACGACAAGATCGTAACCGCCATTTATTTAAGCGAGCACAAAAGCAATAATTGGTCGGTCCCGCAATTGCTGAATACGGCGGTTAACGAACAGGGCTACAATTCGAAGCAGCCTTTTGTGACTGCCGACGGAAGAAAATTATATTTCGCATCGAATAAGCCCGGCGGCCGGGGAGGCGACGATATATGGGTGAGCGACCTCGCCGATGACGGGCAGCCGCTTAGCTCAACTAACCTGGGCAGTACAATTAATACGCCCTTTGATGAACAAGCACCGTTTTATGACACTGTTAACAGCCGACTAGTATACAGTTCCAAAGGCTTCACAGGCATGGGAGGATTTGACATTTTTGAGGCCACAAACGACGGAACAGCCTGGTCGGCGCCGCGGAATTTAGGCTACCCGCTTAATTCAACCAAAGATGATTTATACTACCTGCAGGATAAAAATGATCCGGACAAATTCTATCTAAGTTCCGACCGTGAATCCGACTGCTGTTTCAGCGTATTTGAGGGCAAGATTAAAACCTACCTGGTAGCGGGGCAAGTTGTGGATTGCAGCGGCGAAAAACCATTAGCAGGCGTAAAAATTACGTACACGAGCTTGTGGCCAACACAAAAGCCGGTAACCATTGTGACGGACAGTACTGGTAAATATGTTTTTACAGCTAAAGGGAGCATATCCGGGGAGATAGGATTTGAAAGGGACGGATACGCATCCAAAACCGTCGTAATAGTTGCCAAGGGCGAAATACACAATGATACCATTTCTAATTCCGGAACTTGTTTGTCCAAACCCCGTGCCGGGTATATGATCAAAAACATACAGTTTGATTTTGACAGTTTCGTCCTCACACCAAAAGCGAAATTAACCCTGGATACACTGGTTGGTGTGTTGAAAGCTAATTCACAGTTGAGGGTGTCTGTAAGCGGACATACCGATGGTAAGGGCGGAGCGGACTATAATCAAAAGCTTTCGGAAAAACGCGCGGAATCCAGTGTCCGTTATCTTTTGGATAATGGTATCACCGCCGAACGGATACAATCAAAAGGCTTCGGCAAAACTCAACCGCTGGCGCCCAATACTTTTCCTAACGGGCAGGATGACCCGGCCGGACGGCGGTTAAACCGTCGCGTTGAGTTTGCGCTGCTGCAGCCGGGTGCGGACGAATAGTTACTCAGCAACTCGCTATATTTGTAGCCCGTTATTTATTTAAAAAAAGTAAATCTGCGGCTGCGGATATTTGTTAATAATTGACCATGCAGAACCTGGCGCCCATTGCACTTTTTGTTTACAACCGGCCTGAGCACACCAGGCGAACGCTTACTTATTTGCAAAAAAACCTGCTTGCAGAAGAGTCGAGGTTGTTCATCTTTTCGGACGGGCCAAAAACCGAGGCCGACAAAGCGAAGATCGACCAGGTAAGGCAATTGGCCGCGGAGGTAACGGGCTTTAAGTCGGTTAAATTGATCGAACGGGACGACAACCTTGGCCTGGCTAATTCGATCATCAGCGGGGTGAC
>JAFDZK010000088.1 GCA_018267005.1 Bacteroidota bacterium | reverse complement strand
TGTCTCAAATCTCATATCTCACATCTCTATACTCATATAAAGATGAAGGAAAACATCATCCTTACTAAGAAAGACAGGTCGGTTAACGGCACGATACAGCTTACGGGTTCCAAAAGCGAATGTAACCGGGCGCTGATCATCGAGGCGCTGAGCGGCGGACGCGTACGGGTGGAAAACGTATCGGATGCGGCAGACACGGTGACGCTGATGCGGGCGCTGAAGCCGCATGAATGGAGTGTGACGCATGGCGACGACACCATGATACCGCCAGCCAACGGTGTTACTGCCAACGAAATAAATATCGGGCCCGCGGGTACAGCAATGCGCTTCCTAACCGCCTATTTTACCCTCGGCGGCCGGCAAGTGACACTGACCGGGAGCGAACGTATGAAGCAACGCCCGATCGGCATCCTGGTTGATGCTTTGCGCAAGATCGGCGCATCGATCGAGTATGTTGAGAATGAAGGATTCCCCCCGCTGCGCATCAAAGGGGGATTTGAACAGCAAAAAGATACGATCAGCATCAAAGGCGATATCAGCAGCCAATATATTACAGCATTGCTGCTTGTTGCTTCGCAATTGCCGCAGGGATTAATCTTACAGATCGAAGGCGAGCTAACCTCAAGGCCCTATGTTGAGATGACACTGGCTATGTTACAGCAGGCGGGCATACAACACCAATGGCAGGGCAATAGTATTCATATCGCAAAGCAGGATTTCAAAGAAACCACGCTTTACGTTGAACCGGATTGGAGCGCGGCATCTTATTGGTATGCTATTGCGGCTTTGTCTGATGAAGCTGAACTTTTTCTTCCAGGATTAACTGCTTACAGCCTCCAGGGCGATAGCGTAATTACCGAGATCATGGCGAATTTTGGGATCACCTCGCAATTCAAAAATGGCGGTGTTTACCTAAAGAAAGAAATAAAGCCTTTACAGCGCAAGATATTCGACATGAAATCCTGCCCCGACCTTGCCCAAACGGTTATCGTGGTGTGCGCGGCATTGGGACATGATGCTACCTTTACCGGGCTCGAAACGCTGAAGATCAAAGAAACCGACCGTGTGAAAGCACTGCAAAATGAACTGGCGAAAATCGGAGTCAAACTGATCGAAAAAGGACAGGTTTATAAACTGGATTGCAGCGAAAAGCATATTCCGGAAAAAGTTCTTATCAATACCTACGACGATCACCGTATGGCGATGGCTTTTGCTCCGCTTGCGTTGATAATTCCGGAAGTTGAGATTGAAGACTTTGAAGTAGTCGAAAAATCATACCCTGCATTTTGGGAAGATTTGAAGAAGGTTGGTTTTGATGTAAAAGGCGAAAGGTGAAAGGCAAAAGGTAGTTTTATGTTGGACGTTATACGTTTTACGTATGTTACCCAGGCATCAAAAACGTAAAACGTACCACGTATAACGTCCAACAAATAGTATTTTAGCAGTCATCGGTGCAATCACAAACACATCGGTGTAATCATAATCTACAATGGCAGGCAACTCATTCGGACAATTATTCAGGATAACAACATTCGGCGAATCACATGGCGAGGCTATCGGCGTCATTATAGACGGCTGCCCCGCACAATTGGATATTGACCTTGAGTTCATCCAGTCCGAACTGGATAAGCGCCGACCCGGCCAGTCGAAGATCACCACACAGCGCAAGGAAAGCGATACGGTGAAAATACTTTCCGGAGTGTTCGAAGGCAAAACTACCGGTACGCCGATCGCTATGATCATTCCCAACGAGGACCAGCGTTCCAAAGACTATTCTCATAACGTGGATGTATATCGCCCCTCGCATGCCGATTACACTTACCAAACCAAATACGGCCATCGTGATCATCGTGGTGGGGGTCGCTCATCGGCACGCGAAACCGCAGCGCGCGTGGCAGCCGGTGCCATTGCCAAACTGCTTCTGAAAACGCAGGGCATCGATGTGGTGGCGCACGTAAGCAGCGTCGGCCGGATCAACGCACCTAACGTGGAGATCAAAAACGCGGAAGAATTTATCGAAGAACGTGAAAAAAACATCGTGCGCTGTGCCGACCCCGCCACGGCTGAAGAAATGATCGCACATATCGACGCCGTTCGCAAAAGCGGCGATACGGTTGGCGGTAAGATCACCTGCTATATCCGCAATTGCCCGGTTGGTTTGGGCGAGCCGGTTTTCGACAAGCTGCATGCCGACCTGGGCAAGGCTATGCTGAGCATTAACGCCGTACATGGATTTGAATATGGCTCAGGGTTTGAAGGCAGCGAAATGAACGGCTCGGAACACAACGATATTTTCCTTCCCGGCACACCGGGCGAGATCAAAACCCGCTCGAACTACTCCGGCGGTATCCAGGGCGGTATCAGTAACGGCATGCCTATCGAGTTCAGGGTGGCTTTTAAACCTGTGGCCACCATTATGCAGGCCCAGACGACGATTGATAGCCAGGGTAACGAAGCTGAAATTTCCGGCAAAGGCCGCCATGATCCCTGCGTGGTTCCGCGCGCTGTAGTAATCGTCGAGGCGATGGCTGCTTTGGTGATCGCAGATCATTGGCTGAGGAACAGGAACGCTTTTTTGAGCTAAAAGCAGGAAGATTAAAGCTGAAAGCTCTTCCATAGGGTTTACCGTAAACTCAATGTCAAAAACATCAGAAGTTTTCAACCTCTTTTAGCTTTCAGCCTTAAGCTTTGCGCTTTTCGCTAAATTTGGTAAATGCTTTCCTCGCCCATCCAATTATACAAAAAAGCATATAGTGGCCTTTCGCGAAACAGCTGGTACCTGTGCCTGGTGATGTTCATTAACCGTTGCGGCACTATGGTGGTCCCCTTCATGACCATCTACTGCCGGCACGAGCTGCACTTCAGCATCAGCCAGTCGACCCTGGTCATGGCTGCATTCGGAGCAGGCTCTATCCTGGGCGCGTTTATAGGCGGGCGGATAACCGATAAAATCGGCTTTTACTACGTGCAGGTAATAGCGCTTTTAGTCGGCGGTATGCTGTTTATGGTATTGGGCTACCAGCAAACTTTTGCGTCTGTAAGCATCGGCGCATTCGTGTTAAGCATCTGCAACGAAGCATTTCGCCCGGCTAATTCCACAGCTATCGCCTATTACAGTACCGACGAGAACAAAACACGCTCATTCTCACTCAACCGACTCGCCGTAAACCTTGGCTGGGCCTTCGGCGGGTTGCTGGGCGGTACTTTGGCCGGCATCAACTACCACTTATTGTTCTGGGTCGACGGCAGCACCAATATCTTAGCCTCTTTGCTCCTGCTGAAGCTGATCCCGGCTTCAACGGTGATGAAACAAATCAAAAAGGCGATGACAACCGGCACGGCAACGTCACCCTACCAGGATGGCATTTACCTGGCTTTTATCGCCTGCGCCATTATCTTCGCTACCTGCTTTTTTCACTTGTTTACCATGCAGCCGCTGTATTACAAGGGGCCATGGCACTTCAACGAATTCTTTATCGGCTCGCTAATGGGTATTAACGGACTACTGATCGTCATTTTCGAAATGGTGATCATTCATAAACTGGAGAATAAGCGCCACCCTTTAAATTATATCTGCGTGGGGACGATAGTTGTCGGTACCGGCTTTGTTTTGCTGAATTTTTTGCCTGCTGCGCATTATTCAGCCTTAATTGTTTTAGTGTTCGTCACCCTGGGCGAAATATTGGCCATGCCATTTATGAACTCGTTCTGGATCATGCGAACCAATCCGGCAAACAGGGGGCAGTATGCCGCTATGTATACAATCGCCTGGTCGGTAGCGCAGATTGTATCGCCCATTATAGGCGGGCAAGTTGTAACTTATTCAGGCTACTACGCACTTTGGTGGCTGACAGGCGCGATGTGCCTGGGTGCATCAGCAGGCTTTATGCTATTGTTCCGTAAGAACTTTAAGGAGAAACCCGTTCCTTTGGAAGAAACCGTCTTTTGATGAAAACTGTTTTAATATTCGACCTCGACAATACCATTTACCCGGTAAGTTCTATAGCGGACAATTTATTTGCCGGTCTTTTTCGCTTGCTTGACGAACATGCCGGTACGATCAATGCGAACGATCAGGATATAATTGCCAAAATTAAGGACGAGATGACGCGCAGGCCATTCCAGTACATTGCGGATAAATACGGGTTAAATGATGAGATCAGGAATGCCATGGAGAACGAATTGCGGACTATGAGCTACGACCTGCCCATGCAGCCTTTTGACGACTATCATAGCTTACGTCAAATCCCTTTCGATAAATTCTTAGTGACCACGGGTTATCAGAAACTGCAATACAGCAAGATAAAACAGTTAAATATTAAAGGCGATTTCCTGGAAATATTCATTGTCGATCCGGATAAAAGTAAGCAAACCAAAAAAGATGTGTTTGGAATGATTATGGAAAAGTACGGCTACCGGCCGGAGGACTTGCTTGTCATAGGGGACGACCCCGCATCCGAGATCAAAGCGGCCTTGGAATTAGGCATTGATACTTTCTTGTTCGATCCGAAAAGCATTTACCCGGATACCATTTCAACTCACAGAAGCCAGGATTTGAAGGGTGTCTTGGACGTTCTGAAATAATTTAGTTTTTCAATAACCTCGACGTCACCAGCAATTGCCCGACGTGGCGCATTGTATGCTCGGCGGCATGTGTGAGCAGCCCGATGACGGTTGAAGGTATTTGTGCGCGTCCCACGCCGCGTGGTTCGGACAAGCTGCTTTCTGCGGTGTTTTGCAATTGCAGAATCGCTTTGTCGACCTGTTCATCAAATGCACCGAGCAGATCGCCTAAGCCGGGCGCATTCTGGGTTTCTTTTCCTTCAAGGGACAGGTAAGTAAGCTGTTCGGCGCTCAGCATCTCGCCGCGTGCGTAGGTAAAAAGCCGGTCGATCACACCTTTCAAATGCTGCAGGTGAAACGCCGGCGAGGCCATGCCCGAAGGTTTCACCCAAAGGAATATTTCGGGAAAGCCGTCCATCATGGCATTCACCTCTTCGCGGGCCTGCAGCAGCGCATGCGCCACGGGCTGTAAAAGCGGTGTAATACCGTCCACAGGGCCGCGCAGCCAAACTTCTCTTCTGATCGTATTATCCACTGTTGTCGGTTATTTAATTATTCCAGCGTAAATTTATAATTTCGGCCACAAATATCTGCGGCCGGCATTTTTTCCGGTTCGGCCATAAATCATGATATTGTAGTGGTACGGCTATTGCTTTAACAGGGCCGTATTGACCAGATAATTATTATGACAACACTCCGTAATGCCAAAAAGACTGTATTGGCGATTTTGGCATTGATATTCTTGCTGCCTGTCGTTTTTATGCAATCGTGCAAAAAAAAGCGCACTGAAATGGGCAGTATACTCTACAAACATACCCATAACGCTGTCTATAAAAATGCCGATGAAAAAGAATTTGCCGCCGTTTTCAGAAAGGTACTGGCGACCAATGGCGAGCAGATGGCTAACCCGCAAATTATCAGGGATTACTATAAAAAAACTGATTACGAACCCGTTTTGGTGCTGAATCATCTTTGGAACGGCGATATCAGCTCAATGTTGAAGGACTACCGGGAAGCTTACCGCCATGGGATAAATCCGGCTGTATTCGATCCTGACCAGATTGACACGCTGGTAAGCAGGATCAACAATAAAAAAGCTGTTAAAACCACACGCGAAGCTTATTATGACATCGCTAAGCTTGAAATGCTGGTGGCGAACTCGCTTATCAATTATTCCAGTTACCTGCAGTACGGCATATTAAGTCCGAGAAAGCTTTTTTCACGCTATTTCATCAAAACAGAACGGCCCGATACAACGTCGATGAACAAAGTTTTCAGCGTTGCCAGCATCAGGACCTATTTAGACAGCATTCAGCCGAAAGATCCCCAGTACCTCGCTTTGCAAAAGGCTTACCTGGAAGGGTTTAAAGCGCCTAAGATGTCGAAAGAAGAGACACGCCGGATACTTCTGGTAAACATGGAACGCCTCCGCTGGAAAAACAAGCCCGATGGCGACCGCTATGTATATGTGAACATCCCCGATTTCTGCCTGGATGTGATGGATAGCGGCCGATCGGTATTGAATATGAAAGTTTGCGTAGGCCAGGGACGGAATGACAAATACCAGAATACGCTTGAACACTACGACGATACCTGCAAGGTTGACAATCCTAATCCGCATGAAACCCCGCAGCTAAGCAGCGTGATCCACAGCGTGCAGGTGAATCCGATCTGGAATATCCCCAAAAGCATCGCGACGAAAGAGATCATTGTACAGGCTGCCGAAGATCCTTATTACCTGGCAAACAAAAACATCAATGTGTATAAGGACGGCAAACTGATACCTGATCCGGAAGATATCGATTGGTCGAACGTAACCAAAGAAAATTGTCCTTATGAATTCAAACAGGCGCCGGGCGAAGAAAATGCTCTCGGAAAGATCAAATTCCTCTTCGAAAATGGCAGCAGCATATACCTGCATGACACACCCGCAAAGGACGCCTTTGGGTATAAGATACGCGCTGTAAGCCACGGCTGTGTCCGGCTGGAAAAGCCTGTCGACCTGGCCCATAATTTATTCCGTGATACGGTAAAATACAACCTTATAGCGAAAGACATGCAGGAAGATGATCCTACGCCGCAGGATATTGCGCTCCGGCCCAGGGTCCCTGTTTATATTACCTACGTCACCTGCTGGATGGATCAAAACGGACAGCTACAGTTCAGGCAGGATGTTTACGGGCACGATATTATAATTTACGACCACCTTAAGAAATTCCTTCCGCAGTAAGCTCAACGCTAAAAATTAAAAGTCTAAGCATATTAGACTATCACTGTCAAGGATTTCAGGGATTTGCTGTGAAATTAATACCGCACCAATTTTCAAATGATCATTTCAGGGATTTGTCCCTCAACGATCAATTTTCCAGCCGTCGCATTTTTTATTTGTTCTATGCTTACACCAGGGGCGCGTTCGCGCAGCTTAAAACCGCCTTCAGGCAGCACATCGATGACGGCCATTTCCGTAACTATTTTTTTAACACAATGGATGCCGGTGAGCGGAAGCGTACATTTCGGCAATAACTTGGATTCACCCGCTTTATTCACATGCTGCATGGCGACG
The DNA here is from genome assembly GCA_018267005.1 of Bacteroidota bacterium. Classification (GTDB taxonomy): domain Bacteria; phylum Bacteroidota; class Bacteroidia; order Sphingobacteriales; family Sphingobacteriaceae; genus Mucilaginibacter. The sequence goes on along the minus strand of JAFDZK010000088.1, from coordinate 8,366 downwards.
ATGATATTTTCCGCCGAGGCGACCAGGTCCATCGCGCCGCCCATGCCTTTCACCATTTTGCCGGGTATTTTCCAACTCGCAATGTCGCCGTTTTCGGACACTTCCATTGCACCAAGTATAGTCAGGTTAACTTTTTTGGCGCGGATCATGCCGAAACTCATGGCTGAGTCAAAAATTGCCGATCCCGGCAGCATGGTAACCGTTTGTTTACCGGCATTGATCGTATCCGGATCTTCTTCACCTTCATAAGGGAACGGCCCGATACCCAGCAACCCGTTCTCTGATTGCAGCACAACGTCCATATCCCCGGGGATATAATTTGCTACGAGCGTAGGTATACCAATGCCCAGGTTTACATAATAACCATCTTTGATCTCCCTGGCGATCCGTTTTGCTATTCCGTCTTTGTCTAACATACAGACCTCTCTTAAAAAGGGTTTAGTAATCTGTTCATCAACTCTGTTTTCTAACCGTCCTTTGCTCTATCCTCTTTTCATAGTTAACCCCCTGGAAAATCCTATGCACGTAAATTCCAGGGGTATGAATTTGATCCGGATCGAGTTCGCCTGCCGGAACCAGTTCTTCCACTTCGGCGATCGTGGTCTTTCCCGCCATCGCCATTACCGGATTGAAATTCCTTGCTGTCGACCGATAGACCAGGTTGCCCATCGTGTCGCCCTTCCAGGCCTTCACAATGGCAAAATCAGCCTCAAAAGCCAATTCCATCAGGTAATCCTTGCCGTTAAAATTGCGTATTTCCTTGCCGACCGCCACCTCGGTCCCTATTCCTGCAGGCGTAAATATGGCCGGCATGCCGTAGCCCGCGGCCATACAGCGCGTCGCCAGCGTACCCTGGGGCACCAGTTCCACTTCCAGTTCGCCGCTTAAAAGCTGCCTTTCAAATTCAGCATTTTCGCCGACGTAGGATGAAACCATCTTCTTTACCTGGCGCTGCTTCAGCATCAACCCGATGCCGAAATCGTCGACGCCGGCATTATTGGATATGCAGGTAAGGTTCTTTACACCTTTTCGAACCAAAGCGGCGATACTGTTCTCGGGCAAACCGCACAGGCCGAAACCGCCCAGCATCAAAGTCATGCCATCCTCAATACCGCGAATGGCTTCATCAGCATTGCTAACAACTTTATTCATTAGAACACGATTTATAAGATTTAATAGGTAAACAGGATTATAGCCCGGTAAACATTCAAATCTTCATATAATTGGCAAGCCAAAAGTAGCAGAATTTAAGCGATTATCGAATCGTTCTGCACCTGATCTTGTCAATCTCACAAATCCCCGAAGATCAAGTTCAAACTACATCACCACTGTATATGCTGCTCGATAAAAGCGATCAGGTCGTCGGCCATAGCCTGTTGCTCTTTGATGTTCGGATGACCCGGGGTATTCTTGTAAGGGAAAAAGTGCGTGTATATCTTCTTATCGTTGAGGCTGGCGACTGCTTTTTCAATATAACCGGGCCAGGGTGAGCCTTCCCTGGTGGCATCCATATTACCTAAAGCACAAATGATCTGCGCCCTGGGATATTTGCTCCTTATGCTTTTTACAAATTCCTTATAAGCGCGGACGATCTGCTCCTCAGACGGCGGCTTGTCGCCGAATCGTGCTTTGAACTGCGGGTTATCGGGAAGCTTGACGATCCACGAATCATTCTGGAACAGGTTGATGACCACCACATCGGGCGTATATTTCGAGAAATCCCATTTGCTCTCCGGGTCGGTCGGATCAAGGCGGTCGTACAACTCAGGCATGATCAACGGATCCCAACTTACCAAAATGCCTATCCCGCTTCGCGACGTATTGTGAAATTCAGCTCCAAAATGCCTGGCGGTGATCGCTGCGTAACTTAAATAACCGTTCTCGTACGGCGGCGTACCCCGGTCTTTTCCGGAAGAATCCAACACCGCGTACGCGCAGGTGATCGAATTGCCAAAAAATTCCATTCTGCGTTTGCTGACGGGCGGCGGAGCCAGCGTTATCGAATTCCTGTCGAGCGTAAATTGATAAAACCATGTTTTGCCCATAGGCCACTCGGTGCGCTTAAACAGTTCAAGGGTATGGTCGGCATCAGGCAATCCCGAAGCCAAAACATATTCCTTTTCTAAACTGTCCGGCATAAGCACGCTGGTCACCTTCCCATCGATGATCACATTGTAGTAATTGTGGCCGTACTCGTCCCTCAACGTAGCTTTTACCCCAGTGCCTTTGAAACGGATGCTAAGCGACGACCCGGGCCACGCTAATACGGCTGTCTCATCTTCCATCATAATCCGTCCCATATAATGAATATGGGGATCATGACTGGGTATGACAACCGTTTGGGCATAACTGCTTAAGCAAAAAGCCGCCAGTAGAAATAATAACAGGAATTTAGGTTTCATAATTATCGAATGGTTACTTCAAATATACATAAGTAATCCCATCGCCGCCACGATCGGCATGTTCATCTTCCATCCTGTCGACAGCATCATACTTTTTCAAATAATCGCGAATTAATTTACGCAAAATACCATCGCCTTTGCCGTGAATGATCTTCAAATTATTAAATCCCATCATCAATGCGCGGTCAAGCAGCTTTTCGATCTCGTAAAGCGCTTCATCCCCCCTTTTGCCGCGAACGTCGATCTCCGGGCTGAAATTCGCCAGGACACCGGTTTGTGAAGAAAAGCTTCTCCTCACCTCTTTTGGAACTTCCTTTTTCGATACCTTTTGCACCCGGTTTTTCTTGGCAACCGTACGCAGGTCGCCAATGGCAATGATCACATTGTCTTTCACGATCTCCATCACCTGTCCCGTGGTATCCGAGTCATTCAGCTTTACCCAATCACCGGGTTTTAATTCTTCATCGACCGCTTGGGGTTTGGGATGCTGGGGCTTTTCGGTGTTCTTGTCCAGTTCGCGGCTTAGGTTTTCGCGCAATTGCCGTGTCTTCTCTTTATCGGCGTTGCTGCTTTTGATATCGGATATAGTGTTTTCGACCAGCTTATTCGCGTTCAGGATAATATTCTTCGCTTCCTGTTTTGCCTCGCGGATAAGGACCTTTTTATTTTCCTCGAGATAATTTTTAAGCTTTTCATTTTCGGCGAGCAGGCCGTTCAACCTGTTTTGCTGTTTTTCGAGCTTAACACGGGCATCAAAAATCTCCTTCTTCTCACGCTCCAGGTCGACCAGCAATGTATCCACTTTCTTTTGGTTGACGCCAACCTTGTTTTTAGCCAGTTCAAGCACTTGCTGAGGCAATCCGATCTTCTGGGCTATTTCGAAAGCATACGAGCTGCCTGGCTTACCAACTTCCAATATATACAGCGGCCGCATCTCGACGTTATCAAACAGCATCGAAGCATTTTCTATTCCGGGTGTGTTGCCGGCAAAAATTTTCAAATTGGAATAGTGTGTCGTAATTACGCCCCGCGCCTTTTTATTATTCAGCGTCTCGAGCACCGCCTCGGCTATTGGGCCGCCAAATTGCGGGTCGGTGCCTGTACCGAACTCGTCGATAAGCACCAGTGTTTTGCTGTTAGCTGTTTCGACAAAGTTTTTCATTTTCGAAAGATGTGCGCTGTAAGTGCTCAGGTCGCTTTCGATCGATTGGTCGTCACCGATATCCACAGAAATCTGTTTAAAAATACCGACAACGCTTGCATCTGAAGCAGGTATTAGTAGTCCCGCCTGCGCCATGGTTTGCAGCAACCCTACGGTTTTCATGCAAACCGATTTACCTCCCGCATTGGGCCCGGAGACCAGCACCATCCTTGTTCCTTCATCGATACTGATGTTCAGCGGGACAACCGTTTTCTTTTCGTGCTTAAAAGTCAACAACAAAAGCGGATGCCTGGCATTTATCAGTTTTAATTTTGCCTCATTAACCAATGCGGGCATTTCAGCATCGATATCGATTGCGAAAAGCGCCTTGGCGCGAACGAAATCCAGCTTGGTAAGCAAACTGTGATACGACAGCAGCAAAGGCACATACGGCCGCAGGTCGTCGGTAAGCACGGTGAGTATTTTAACGATCTCGCGGCGACGCTCAAATTCCAGGTCGCGCACCTGGTTATTCAGCGCAAAAACTTCTTCCGGCTCGATATACACTGTCTGACCAGAGGCAGACTCGTCATGTACAAAACCTTTTAGCTTGCGCTTATTCTCGGCCAGCAAAGGAATACACAGGCGGCCGTCGCGCACGGTCAGCGAGCCATCCGCGGTCCAGCCATTTGCTGCAGCGTTTTTAAATATATGGTCTATTTTCCTGCGGGCTTCCTGTTCGGCCCTGGCAATGGCGTGGGTAATATCGGCCAGCTCACGCGAAGCGTTCGGCCTGATCTTCCCTTTTTGGTCGATCGCCAGGTCGATCTTTTTTATAATCGCCCGTTCTATCGGCAAATGTTCGAATAATGCTTCCAGGTTGGGGTATTGTCCTTCACGCTCATTAAAATAGGCGATCACAGCAAACACGGTCGATAACGATGCATGCACCTGGTAAAATTCTTCCTCGGTCAGGAAAGCGCCTTCTATCCTGGCCTTGTTAGCCAGCGATTTGATATCGAAAAAGTCTCGGATAGGCAATGCCGCATCGTTCTGCAAGATATTTTTAAACTCGTTCGCCTGGTTCATGAATTTGTGAACCTGGTCAAAGTTGTTCATCGGCTGTATCTTGTCTACCATCTGCTGCCCCATCAGACTCAGGCAGTGTGCCTTGATCAACTCCTTGATTTCGGTAAAACCGAGCTTGTCAGCGCTATTCGATGGATAAAGCATTATTTCGACGTGTCCCTATGGTGTGTTTTTAAATGCTGTAAACGCTTGTAATCGGGCCTGAGCGGTTGCAGTTGCGGCACGGGCGTTATTGGCCGGGCAGCCGGCTGAATATTTTTATTCTCCGCTCCCCTTTTTTTGTTTTCCATCTCTACCTGTTTCTGGTTCACTTTGACCAGCGAATCATTTTTTTTGTTCAGGCGGTCCCCTACTGAAACGTAGATATTCTGGAGAAGATCCGGCCTTGCGCAGTAGTACCGCAGGCTTTTCATAAACTGGCCCGTGTCGGTATGGTACTTTTTAAATAACGCCGTATAGCGTCCGTGACCATATTTGAAAAGGCTGTCCGGGGCCTGCATCACACTGTAAAGACTACCGTCGACGATCTGCAGATCGGTGAGCACACCGGTCATGGTTTTCTGATCCAACACACCTTTTGGAGTGCCGGGGCCTGAACAGGCAGCGACCAAAAGCAACACTGAAAAAAGCAGGAGATTATATCTGGGCATTCTGTAATTTAGCGCGATAATTTTTAGCAAAACTACGGATAAATGAGCATTGCGGATAACATCAGGAACGTAAAAAAGGAAACCGGTATTGTGGGCGTAACCCTGGTGGCTGTGTCGAAGACCAAACCGGAGGCTGAGATCATGGAAGCTTATGATGCAGGCCAACGCGTTTTTGGTGAAAATACGGTACAAGAACTGGCTGATAAATACGAGCATCTGCCTAAAGATATACGGTGGCACCTGATCGGGCATTTACAAACCAATAAAGTAAAGTATGTCGCTCCTTTTATCAGCATGATCCAATCGGTCGACAGTTTGAAGTTGCTGAAGGAGATAAACAAACATGCACAGAAACACAACCGCGTCATCGATTGCCTGCTGCAGGTGCATATAGCCGACGAGGAAACAAAATTCGGTCTTGGTTTTGATGAGGTGGTCGAATTGCTGCGCTCGGACGAATACCCGGAATTAAAACATGTATGCATCAGGGGCTTGATGGGCATTGCGACCAATACGGAAAACCCTAAACAGGTAAAAGAGGAATTTTACGAGTTAAAAACCTTTTTCGATGGCATCAGGCAAAGCTATTTCAGGAACGACAACCGATTCGATACGTTATCGATGGGTATGTCGTCGGATTACAAGATCGCTATCGAACAGGGCAGCAATATGGTACGCCTCGGCAGCACCATCTTCGGGCAGCGTGTTATAAAACACTGGAAGAATAATTGAACCAACTTAAGCCAATAAATACGATTTAATCATCCAAGTCATCCAAATGACTTAATGACCCAATTACCTAATGACCAATCTAAGAGTAGCAAAAAAAGACGATTGCCCACGCCTGATGGAACTGGTGCACGAACTGGCATTATTTGAACGTGCGCCGGAAGAAGTAACCGTAACGCTTGAAGAGTTTGAAGAAGCCGGGTTTGGGAGCAAACCAGTTTGGAAAGCGTTTGTTGTTGAAGCGGATGGCCTGATTATCGGTTTCGCATTGTATTATGTACGGTATTCGACATGGAAAGGCCCGCGCCTGTACCTGGAAGACCTGATCGTTACAGAAAGCTGGCGCGGCAAAGGCATCGGCAAACTACTTTTTGACCGGACTGTACAGGAAGCAAAAGAAATGGGCTTTAACGGCATGACCTGGCAGGTGCTCGACTGGAACGAGCCTGCTATCAAATTTTATAAAAAATACGAAGCGGATATTAGCAGCGGGTGGCTGAACGGCTCGCTGTCTAAAGAACAGCTATGCAGGCTATGAAGCGAAGTTGCTTACTTTGGCTAATTATTATTCCCTTAGTTTCCGCATGTAACTGGGGCGTGCCGAAAAACAATGCCAAACCAGCGGTTACCAGGGATACTTTAGCTTATACATACAAAGTAATCAGGCAGCGCGCGGACGATTGCGGTAACAAGCCAGACACCGCGTGCACCGGAATTTCCATCATTTATCCCGTTTTCGCTGGCAATAAAACGTTAAATGATGCGGTGATCAGGGATTTGACAAACAACCTTAGATTTGCTGAATACAAGGACAACAACTTGCAGCAACTGGTACGCCACTATTTTTCAGCATACAAAGAAGATAAGGCGACGAACCCGGGCGTGATCTACGAGATGAAAGGCAGCGACAGCGTTTTAAGGCAAGATTCAAGTATTGTTACGCTGCAGTTGTCAGGATATAGCTATCTCGGTGGCGCCCATGGCGGGTCGATAACAAAATTTCTAAACTGGAACACCAGGACTAATAAAAAGATCGGGCTTAACGATATTCTGTCGGGTGACTACAGCGCCAGTCTAACAGCGGTTGGCGAACGTATCTTCCGGAAGCAGGAAAAATTAAGCGACACGGCGTCGCTGAAGAATGACTATTTTTTTAAAGATGGGAAGTTCGCGTTGAACGACAATTTCCTGGTCACGCCTATCGGGCTTCGCTTTCTGTATAATGAATACGAAATAAAGTCCTATGCGGCTGGACAAACCAGCATACTGATCCCCTATGCACAAATTAGATCATTGTTGCGGCCCAATACAGTTATCAGTCAATATATCAAATAATGCTCGTTTTCAAATTCGGGGGCGCGTCGGTAAAGGATGCTGCCGGTATCATCAATCTATCGGAGATCATAAGAAAATACAAGGACCAGCAATTGCTGATCGTGGTTTCGGCCATGGGTAAAACCACCAACGCGCTGGAAAAGCTCACAAAAGCATACATCAACAGGGCTATCGACCTGGAACAGCTATTTGCTGAAGTCAGGGATTATCATTACCACATTATAGGCGAACTTTTCGAACCGGGGCACCCCGTGTTCAATGAAGTGGCTAATACGTTTGTCGAGATCGACTGGATAATTGAAGATGAGCCACACGATGACTACGATTTCGTATACGACCAGGTCGTTTCCGTGGGTGAGTTGGTGTCAACTAAAATAGTTGCCGCTTACTTAAATAAATGCGGGTTAAAAACGCAATGGCTTGATGTTCGGGATTATGTCCATACCGATAATAACTACCGGGAAGGCAACGTGCAGTGGAGCAAGACCAGGCACAGCATTAGCCAGGACATACCCCAAATGCTGGAAAACGGCATAGTGCTGACGCAAGGGTTCCTGGGCGGCACATCTGAAAATTTCACTACCACACTTGGCCGCGAGGGCTCGGATTACACCGCCTCGATATTTGCTTCCTGTTTGCAAGCCGAATCGGTAACTACCTGGAAGGATGTCCCCGGCATATTAAATGCCGATCCGAAATTCTTTGACGACACGATCAAATTCGACGAGCTTTCCTATTCCGAAGCCATAGAAATGACCTACTACGGCGCCAGCGTCATCCACCCCAAAACTATCAAGCCGCTGCAAAACGCGAACATTCCCTTGCTGGTCAAGTCGTTTAACGACCCCGATGCCGGCGGAACGATCATTAAAGAAACAGCGAGGATGACGTTTGAAAAGCCGGTTATCATCCTGAAACAAGACCAGGTATTGCTGTCGATCTCGGCAAAGGACTACTCTTTCATTTCCGAAGACCATTTGAGCGATATATTCCGGCTGTTCGCACAAAACCGCGTAAAAA
>JAFDZK010000087.1 GCA_018267005.1 Bacteroidota bacterium | reverse complement strand
CTGATGGGAACAGGCAAGGCGTTACCATTGAAAAGATACGTGAGCAATATGCATTGCCGCCGGGTGAAATAGCAGTTCGCCGAAAAAAACTATATGGCCAGCAGCCTATCCTAAAGATCGACGAATTATGCACTTGGTTCCCGCTTAAAGGGGGCCTATTTTCGACGTCCAAAGGTTTTGTAAAGGCGGTGGACAAGGTGAGCTTTGATGTCTATCCCGGGGAAACGCTGGGCTTGGTTGGCGAATCAGGCTGTGGCAAATCAACCCTGGGCCGCAGTATTTTGCGGCTGATCGAACCTACTTCGGGTAAAATGGATTTTGAGAATACTGACCTGCGCAGGTTGGGTAAGCGTGCCTTGCGTAATATCAGGCGCGATATGCAGATCATTTTCCAGGACCCCTACTCCTCTTTAAACCCCCGGCTGACCATCGGCGACTCGCTGATGGAGCCACTGCAAGTTCATCAGTTGTATGAAACCGACACCCGCCGAAAAAAGAAAGTATTGGAATTATTAGAACGGGTAAACCTACCTGCGGCTTATTTTAACCGCTACCCACACGAGTTTTCAGGCGGGCAGCGGCAACGTATCGTTATCGCCCGGGCGCTGGCTTTGCAACCTAAGTTCATTATTTGTGATGAATCAGTTTCGGCGCTTGATGTCTCTGTTCAGGCGCAGGTATTAAATCTTATCAGGGAGTTGCAGGAAGAATTTAATTTGACCTACATTTTCATTTCCCATGACCTGGCCGTGATCAAACACATTTCGGACCGTATCATGGTGATGAACAAAGGCCAGATCATCGAAACCGGCGATCCGGACGAAATCTACTATCGGCCCAAAATGGAATACACGAGGAAGCTGATCGAGTCAATTCCGGGAAGGTAAATGCGGAGTGTGAGGTATAACAGGCTTCCTCAATGCCACTATTCTTAGTTATCTTTACCAAAGAAATTCCACTTATGTCTAAACAAAAAAATAATTCTTCTTTCAAACAAGTACTGACCCAATTGGTGCTTGACGTGATTGAACAGAACAGCAATACTCCGTTAAACTACAAACAGATCTCGGCCAAGCTCAATATTCGTGATCCGGAATCGCGCGAGATCATTCTCGAAATACTCCAGGAAGAAACTAAAAAGACCGTCCTTAAGGATCTGGGGCATGGTAAGTTTCAGCTTCGGGAGCTGAAAACCTTCGTTGAAGGCATCGTTGATATGACCAACGACGGCTCGGCCTATATTGTCACCGACGACGAAGCCGAAACCGATATTTTCGTCGCTCCGCGCAAGCTGCGCAACGCACTGAACGGAGACAGGGTGAAAGTTTACGTTTATGCCAAAAGCCGCGGGCAGCGCCAGGAAGGCGAGGTGATCGAGATACTGCAGCGCGCCAAAATGGAGTTTACAGGTATCGTCAAACTATCTGAGCGCTATGCCTTTCTTATCCCGGACGACCGCAAGATGCTTCACGACATTTTTATCCCGATCAGCGACCTGAATGGCGCAAAAAACGGAATAAAAGCAATAGCAGAAATAACCGACTGGCCGCCGGGCGCCAAAAACCCTATCGGGCGCATCAAACAGGTACTGGGTGTTCAGGGTGAGAACGACACCGAAATGAATGCCATCCTGGCGGAGTATGGTTTCCCGCTTTCATTTCCAAAAGACGTAGAGAAAGAATCGGAAGCTATAACCGACGTCATTTCTAAAGAAGAAATTGCCCGCAGGCGTGATTTCAGGGATGTACTGACCTTCACTATCGACCCGGCCGATGCTAAGGACTTTGATGACGCATTATCGTTTAAAAAATTACCGAATGGCAACTACGAGGTCGGTATCCATATTGCCGATGTGGCGCATTACATAGAACCGGATTCTGCGCTGGACAAGGAAGCGCTTGAACGCGGCACTTCAGTTTACTTAGTCGACCGGGTAATACCTATGCTGCCTGAGAGATTATCCAACGGTGTGTGTTCCTTAAGGCCGAATGAAGATAAATTATGTTTTGCAGCCGTTTTTGAACTGGATGAGGAGGCACATGTAATTCATGAATGGTTTGGGAAAACCATCATTCATTCCAACAGGCGGTTTGCTTACGAAGAAGTTCAACAAATCATTGAAGACAAAGCCGGTGAATTTGCCGACGAAATAGCCACGCTGAATGCATTAGCCTACAAGCTGCGCGAACGCAAATTTAAGATGGGTGCCATCAGCTTTGAAAGCACCGAGGTGAAATTTAAACTGGATGAAAATGGTAAACCTATCGGCGTGTATGTAAAAGAGCGTAAGGACGCGCATAAGCTTATTGAAGACTTTATGCTCCTTGCCAATCGTAAAGTAGCCGAATATGTAAGCAAAATGGGCAAAGGCAAAAACCGGTACACATTTGTTTATCGCGTACACGATTCGCCTAAGCCGGACAGCCTGGCAAATTTTGCACAATTCGCGTACAAGTTCGGTTATCGTATCAATACCAAATCGGATAAAGAGATAGCCCGATCGCTTAATTTCCTGATGGAGGATGTTGAAGGCAAAAAAGAGCAAAACGTGCTCACCCAACTGGCCATACGATCGATGGCAAAGGCCATTTATACTACTAAAGGCACGAGTCATTATGGTCTTGCGTTTGATCACTACACCCATTTCACTTCACCTATTCGGCGCTATCCCGATGTAATGGTGCACCGCCTGCTGTTCCATTACCTTAATGGCGGTCAATCGGCCAATGCGGCTTATTACGAAAAGCTGTGCGAACATTCCTCGCAAATGGAAAAGAAAGCTGCCGATGCCGAGCGCGCATCCGTAAAATATAAACAAGCCGAATACCTGAAGGACCAAATCGGCGCGATTTTTAACGGTATTATCTCAGGTGTGACGGAATGGGGCATGTACGTGGAAATTATCGAAAACAAATGCGAGGGCATGATCCGGCTGCGCGAGATAGCCGATGATTTTTACACGTTGGATGAAAAGAACTACGCTATCATCGGCCAGCGAAAACGAAAAGTTTACCAATTAGGCGACGAGGTTCAGGTAAGGGTAAAGAATGTCGACCTGACCAAAAAGCAGATTGATTTTTCACTGGTGCAGGAATAGTTGATCAAGTTAGACTAGCTTGGATTAAGTTGATTGAGTTTAGTAACATTGCACCTGAATCGAGCCAATGACATCATTAAACGACCTTCAAACGAAAATAAACGACGAGGTCAATAAGCTTTCTTTCCCGCTTCGCCCTGCAAACTTGTACGAGCCGATAAAATATATTCTTTCCATAGGCGGCAAGCGGATGCGCCCTGCCCTGCTGCTAATGGCCTGCGACGCCTTTAACGGCGATATTAATAAAGCCATTAAACCTGCGTTGGCCATCGAGGTGTTCCACAATTTTACGCTGATGCACGACGACATTATGGACAATGCGCCATTGCGTCGTGGCAAAGCGACCGTTCACGAGAAATGGAATCAGAACGTGGGAATTCTTTCGGGCGACGTAATGCTGGTTGAAAGCTATAAGCTGATGATGCAGGTAGGGGACAAACTGCTCAGACCTGTATTAAATATTTTTAATGAAACCGCCGTGGGAGTATGCGAAGGGCAGCAAACCGACATGGAGTTTGAGACCCGAAACGATGTGCATATCGAAGAATATATCAACATGATCCGTCAAAAGACGGCCGTGTTGCTCGGCGGAGCTTTGAAAATCGGTGGATTAATAGGCGGCGCAAACGACCACAACGCCACACTTCTGCAAACTTTCGGTGAGCAATTGGGAATTGCGTTCCAGTTACAGGACGATATTCTGGACGTTTACGGCAACCCTGAAAAATTCGGCAAACAGGTTGGCGGCGACATTCTGTCAAACAAAAAGACCTACTTGCTGATCAAAGCGCTGGAGCTGGCTAACGGGGAACAATCAGCAGAGTTGAAGAACTGGTTTTCGGGAAGTCATTCGAATCCCAAGCAAAAGGTGGAAGCTGTGACAAGCATTTACGACCAGCTTAATATCAGGCATCATGCGCGCGAAGCGATGAATTCCTATGCGGATCATGCTTTTCAGGCTTTGGAATCCGTCAATATGCCGGCCCAAAGCAAAACTTACCTGCGCGGATTTGCCGATAGCTTGATGATACGCGAGAGTTAAGCTATATTTAGCTTGTGAGACAACTAATCAGCCTGCTTATTTTATTGAGTTTTTTTGCACCTGATTCCCTGTCAGGCCAGGTCAGCAATACTTTGCTTCTAAAAAACTACCGGCCGGTTTCTATTTATAAAACGCCTCATACTAATGTCGATAAGGCAGCCTTCCCCATTATCGATATGCACAGCCACCCCTATGCAGCCAGTGATAAAGAGATTGATGAGTGGGTAAAAATGATGGATGCAGTTGGTATTCAAAAAACGCTGCTGCTCACTTACACCACGGGCAGGGCTTTCGATAGCCTGGTTACCAAATACGGACGTTACCCCGGCCGCTTTGAGTTATGGTGCGGTTTTGACTATACCGGCTATCATACGCCCGGCTGGCAGCGGCATGCCATAGCCGAATTGGAAAGATGCTATAAAAAAGGCGCCCGCGGCGTGGGCGAGCTCGGTGACAAAGGCGAAGGGGAGTTATATTCCAAACCCGCGCCGGGTGTTGGTCTTCATATTGACGAGCCGCAGCTAAAGCCGCTGCTACAAAAATGTGCCGAACTTAAAATGCCCATAAGCATCCATGTTGCGGAAGACCGTTGGATGTATGAACCTGCCGACAGTACTAATGACGGCATGATCAATGCTGAAAAATGGCACGTGAATATGAATAAGCCGGGTAAACTGGATCACGATCAGTTGGTTAAATCGCTTGAAAATGCGGTAAGGGACAACCCTAATGTAACTTTCATTGCCTGCCACCTGGCCAATTGCTGCGGCGACCTCTCGCAATTAGGCCGGTTACTTGACAAGTATCCCAACCTTTATGCCGACATTGCTGCCCGGTACGGCGAAATATCGCCTGTTCCGCGTTATACCAGGGCTTTCATAACTAAATACCAGGACCGTCTGGTATACGGCACCGACATGGGTTTTAGCGAAAAAATGTACCGGGTAACATTTCGCATCCTGGAGACCGCGGATGAACATTTTTACGAGATCGACCAGTTTTACTACCACTGGCCTTTGTATGGATTAGATCTGCCGAAAGATGTATTGCTGAAACTCTATAAAACCAATGCTGAGAAAATATTAAGCATTAATTGACATACTGATGTTTATGAAATCAATCTTTACCACCATCGCGGTTTGTTTGTTTGCCTGTACGATTAGTTCCCAAACCCTTACATCCGGCGGCAAATTAAAGCCAGAGCAGGCCATTATGGACGTAAGGCATTACACCATTGCGCTGACCGTGGATTTTAACCAGCGTTCCATCGAAGGGTATACGATAATCGATGTCATCATGGCGGAGCCGACGCGGGTGTTGCTTTTTGACCTGCTCGATTCGCTTAACGTGCACAGTATTTTGGTGAACGGCAAAAAGGAAGCGTTTGATTACAAAAACAACCTGATCACTATCCATTTAGATAACGAGTTGCCTGCCGGCAGAGCAAACGTGAAGGTGTTTTATGGCGGAAAGCCGCATGTGGCCCGACGCCCGCCATGGGACGATGGCTTTACCTGGACCAAAGATTCGACCGGGCATCAATGGATGGCCATAACCGCAGAGGGTTCGGGCGGCAAACTGTATTATCCTTGCAAAGATCATCCTTCTGACGAGCCTAACGAAGGCGCCGACCTGATCATCACAGTTCCGAAAGGTCTTGTAGTCGCCGGGCCGGGATTATTGCAAGATGTAAAAAAGCATGGAGAAACGGCTACCTATCATTGGAAAACCAGGTACACCATAAATAATTACAGCATCCTGTTCAATGTCGGCGATTACAAGGTTTTCAGCAGGCCTTACACCACTTGCAACGGAGATAAAACCACGGTGCAGTTTTATGTTTTAAGCGGGCATACCGATAAAGCCGAACATTTCCTGGATGTTTTTGTAAAGACTATCCAGGAACAGGAAAAGTATTTTGGGGAATACCCGTTCTGGAAAGAAAAGATAGCCATGGCTGAAACCCCGCACCTGGGCATGGAACACCAAACCATGGTCGCTTACGGCAATAAGTTTAGGTACACCAAGATCGGTGGTGAGGATTACGACTGGCTGATGCACCACGAGTTCGGGCACGAATGGTGGGGCAACAAAGTAACCGCCAAAGACTGGGCCGATTACTGGATACATGAGGGCATCTGCTCGTTCGGCGATGCACTTTATACCCGCGAGTTTGCCGGCGAAGAAGCTTATAACAAAATATTTCAGCGGAGCATTTTCGGTATTGAGAATAAGCTGCCCGTCGTGCAGCACCCGGATATGGACGAAGAAGCGGCCTACATCGGCGACATTTATAGTAAAGGCGCTTTTTTTATGCATACGCTGCGGTATGTCATGGGCGACAGCTTGTTCTTCCCTGCTTTGAAAAAATTTGTTACGAGTCCACAGTACACTTATGATAACCTGGTCAATACCGATGATGTGGAGCAATTCTTTACCAAAGAAGCCGGCCGCGACCTGAAACCCCTGTTCGACCTGTACCTGCGCACAACGAATAAACTGGATGTTTATGTAAAAGCGTTGCCGGGCAATAGATATCTTGTACAGTTGCAGGATATCAGCATACCATTGCCGCTGGATATTGCAGCAAATGGTGTGACCAAGCGTATAATGATCGGCAGCGAAGGCGTGAAAATTGACAGTAAAACACTGCCGGTAATAGACCCGGACGTGTTTTATATCAAGAGAGTTATTTACGAATAAGCAAACATATCAAATGAAGAAAACCTTATCCATTATTTTACTTGCCTGTGCTGCCACAGGCGTTCACGCTCAACAAAGTAGCTCAATTAAAACCTCTCCGTCTGATAAGGACATCGTTATCGGCTCGCCGGATGATACCACAGCGAACAGGGGTAAAATATTTACCGCCGTCGAACAGGAGCCGAGTTTTCCGGGCGGACACGACGGTTTTACCCGTTTCCTGATAAAGAATATACGTTACCCGCCGACGGCTGCCGAAAAACGTATCCAAGGGAACGTATATCTTACATTTATTGTTGAAAGAGATGGCAGCCTCAGCGACATACGGGTGATAAGAAGCGTTTCGCCGGATCTGGACGCCGAAGCTTTACGCGTGATGAAAATGTCACCCAAATGGTCCCCGGGGATTCAGAACTACAAAGCTGTAAGAGTCCAATATTCTATGCCTATATCTTTTACACTTGAATAGAATTAAACAAAAAGCCCCGGAAAATTCCAGGGCCATGTATTTTATCTGAGAAGTTTACTTACTCAGCAGCGCCTTCTTCTTTGTCAGCTTTCTTTGCTTTTGGAGCAGCGGGCTTCTTAGCCTTCGGCGCTTCCTCAGCAACTTCGGCCTTTGTAGCAGGAGCTTTTTCAGCTTTAGGTTCAGTTTTTACTTCCGCAGCAGGGGCAGCTTCAACTTTTACTTCGGCTTTAGGAGCAGCCTTGGCTGCAGGTTTTACCTTCGGCGCCTCAGCTACCGGGGCAGCGGCTGCCGGGATAACCGATACGTACGAACGGTTGTCGGCTTTCTTTTTGAAAACCACCAGGCCATCGGCCAGGGCAAATAAGGTGTGATCCTTACCGATGCCTACATTCTTATCAGGGTTGTGCTGGGTACCGCGCTGGCGAACGATGATGTTGCCGGCAATAGCGGGCTGACCGCCAAATATTTTGATACCCAAACGTTTGCTATGCGATTCGCGACCGTTTTTGGAACTACCGGCCCCTTTTTTGTGTGCCATTTCTTTATGTTTTTGTTATACGTCGAACGTTATACGTACTACGATTATGAAACTTTCTTTTTCTAATGCCGACGTACAACGTTAAACGTCATACGTACAACTTTGGATTATAATGTGATGCCAGTGATCTCGATCTTAGTGAACTGCTGGCGGTGACCGTTTTTCTTTTCGTAGCCTTTTCTCCGTTTCTTTTTGAAGACGATCACTTTGTCACCCTTTAAATGAGACACGATCTTAGCCGATACTTTCGCATTCTTCAAATCTTTACCCAATTTGAATTTGCCTTCATTTTCTGCTAATAACACGCTGTCAAATTCAATACTAGCGCCCTCATCTCCCTGTAAACGGTGTACAAAGATTTGCTGGTCTTTCGCAACTTTGAATTGCTGTCCGGCTATACTTACTATTGCGTACATGATTATTAATTAATTTACTTTAAATTTTTGGAGGTGCAAATATAGGGATTGCAAATTCAATTCGCAATAGAAATTAATTTTTATCCGGACTTTCTTCCGAATCCAAAACCTTCATAATTTCCCTGATGATACGCTTATTGGCATCTCTTAAAGCCGGATCGGCATCGTACGATTCGTCAAAGGTCACCACTTTACTTTTTGTCTTGTAATGAAAAGTTATACGATAACGCAGCGGCTTTTCGCCGGATATTTTTTGCGTGGTATCCCCCATTTCGACTGCCGGAAAATTCCAGAAACCCAGTTCATCAATTTTCCAGTGTATATAAAGCAGATCCTCGGTGGGTAAATGGACGTTCTCTTTCACCAGTGCATCGTGCGAATTCAAAAATTGATACCCGCCTGTTTTTGAATTGTACTTATTGACAAGGCTGTCGCCGGGGCCATATTCGATGGTGAAATATTCGAAGTCGGAGAAATTGTAGGGCGTCTTTCTGAATATTTGGCTGAAATATGCTTTTTGACCGAATAAACCCGGAACCACGATTAGCAGGACGATACCTGTACCGCCTGATATCAGCAATGAAAACACGATCCTGTAAGTCAGGCCGCTTTGCCGTTTCTTAAGAAGCAGGAACGATAAAATAAAAACAAGCGCAGTCGCGAAAAAGATGATTATCAATGAGATCATCGCTACTTTTAAATACTATCCTTTTTCCGGCTTTCGGCTATGGCCAGCACGTGCAGAATTTCTTTAACCATGTGCCTGTTCGCATTTTTCAACCGCTCGTCACCGCCAAACGACTCATCAAATTTCACCGTTTTGCTTTTGCGCAGGTAATTAAACTGCATGATATACCTTGGTGACCTTTGGCCGTTGTGCCTGATCGTACTGTCGCCGGTTTCATCTGTTGGCCAGTCCCAAAAACCTAACATCGCGGCCGTATCGTGGAGCGTTTTCAATTCCCTGGAAGTCAGGAATAAATTCATTTTAACAAGCGAATCATGCGAGTTTACGTACTGGTACCGGCCGGTTGCAGAATTATATTTATTTACAAGACTATCGCCTAAACCATATTCAAATTTAAACGACTTAAACTCTTTGAATTTATACGGCGCATTCTTAAACACATGTGCGTAGTAATACACACAATAGAGTAAAAAAGGCACTGCTACGCTGATTATTACGAATGTTTTTTTGAAATTTCTGTTCATGTTATATGCTTAATTCTTAAATCCGAAATCGAATATCCAAAATCCGAAATCATTCCAATTCCCCCTCCCACTCACTTACCACAGCGGTCGCCAATACATTGCCCAGGACATTGGTAGCCGAGCGCCCCATATCCAGTAACGGATCGATGCCTAATAATAAAGCTAACCCGGCATCGGGTATGCTGAACATGCCGATAGCCGCCGACAGCACCACCAGCGCCCCGCGCGGCACGCCGGCTACGCCTTTGCTCATCAGCATCAGTATTAACAATATTGAAAGCTGATGGCCGAATGAAGGGTGCATGCCGTAGGCCTGCGCCAGGAACAGCAATGCAAAGGTAAGATACATCATGGAACCGACCAGGTTAAAAGAATAGCCCAGGGGAAGCACAAAGCTTACGATCTTATTATTGCAGCCAAAGCGTTCCAGTTCCTCCAGCGCCCTCGGAAATGCGGCCTCACTCGTGGATGTGCTGAATGCGACCAGCATCGCGTCTTCCGTACGACCGAGAAGCTGCAATACGCGTTTCTTTAATACAGCATAACCGCCCGATATCATCATTATCCACAACAGGGCTAATGCGATGTAAAATTCACCGATAAAGGTTGCGTAAGTGGCGATAATGTCCAATCCCTCTTTGGCGACGACAACCGCAATCGCGCCGAACACGCCGAGCGGTGCCAGCTTCATTACATAACTGGTGATCTTCATGATCACATGCGCTGCCGCATCCATAAACTTTGTAATGATCTCGCCCTTTTCTCCTATGGCCGCAGTGGCCACGCCAAAAAACAACGAAAATACCACAACCTGCAATATCTCATTGTTGGCCATCGCCTCGGTAATGCTCCTGGGAAAAACATGACTGATAAAATCTCTCAATGATAACCCGGACTTTTTTATTGATGTTCCTGCGCCTGCCGGCAAGGACAAATGCATGCTGCCACCCGGCTCGAAAAAGTTTACCATCAGCATACCGACTAATAACGAGAGGAAACTGATGCCTACAAATAAAAGTAACGTCCGTCCGCCTATTCTGCCCACTGCTTTGATGTCGCCAACCTTGGCAACGCCGACCACCAGGGTAGTAAAGATCAACGGTGCTACGATCATTTTGATCAGCCTTAAAAAAATATCGCTCAGTATGGCGAAACCTTCGATTTTGTCGTCTCGCTCGTTATTGGCTTTTTTGGCTACCTCCGTTTGTTTTGCGCGCGTTGCTTTAAGCTGAAGATACTCCGCTGAAGTGCTGTCTTTTATTCTGCTTAGCTGTAAGTCGACCGCCTTCGCCTGCACGTTTGCCGCGCTTAATTCCTTATTGACCGATGTGAGTACGTTTGTATTATAAATGTAACCTACGCCGACGCCCAGCACGAGCGCTATGATGATATACAGGGTCAGCCGGTTTTTCTTCATGTATTTAATCAGGCCTGCGAAACTACAATTATTTGGTAGTTGGATAAAATATTTAAGTTAGCACAAAATTGAAAGTTGGAAAATTTAGCAAAGTCTTCGTTAGTTACTGGGTTCTGGCTATTTCTTATATGCGCTCTGCTTGTCTTGCTTAATGCAGGATACGTTTTGATGTGGATTACCTTATCGCCGGGGTTAATTTTTGCTATATGTGTAGTGACTTATATACCGGAGAATATAAATTGGTTTAGACAATTGGCTTTGGTTATTCTTTCAGGATCGATTTATATAACATGTTATTATTTCCTGCAAATCGTTGATGAAAAGGGAGTCTGTTCGCGCTTGATTTTATTAAGTGGAATTGGAGCATTTGCACTAAAGCTTTGTTATGATATTCTTATTTTAAAAAGCGTTTCAATAACAAGAACACTTGCATTGCCTTTAGCCCTAGGAATAGGTACTGCAATTCCGAGTGCAATTTGCATGAATTATTTTCTCGTAACTAAAAATGTTCTTCTTTACGCCGGAGTGTTTTTAATTTATCCTCTATGGTATTGTGGTATGGGTGCTTTAATTGCACGATCCTTAAAACAATTAGCACCATTACAAACGATTTCTGAACAATGATAAAAACCTACGGTTTAGCCGACATCAAGAAGGAGCTTCAGTTTCATGACAAAGGCTACCTGATTGATTTGTGTATGCGCCTGGGCCGTTATAAGAAGGAGAATAAAGAATTGCTTGCTTACCTGCTGTTTGACGCTGATAACGAGCGGGGATTTATCGAAAGCGTAATAGCCGAAAGTGGCTTTATGTTCAGCCAGCTGCCGTCGAACAATTACCAGATGGCTAAAAGCATGCGCAAAATATTACGCCTTCTTAATAAATACATCAAATTCATGGGCTCCAAAGAGGCCGAGATCGAATTCCTGCTGAATTTTTGCCGGAACTATATCCAATATGCCGATAGCCGCGGATCGTACAAGCCGATGCGGCTGATATTTACACGACAATTGGAAAAAATCAAAAAAGCCATTGCCAAACTGCACGAGGACCTGCAGTTCGATTACTCGCAGGATCACAACACGATGCTGGAAGAAGCACAAAGTAAGTTACGATGGTTTTACAAGGACGATTATTATTTTGAGTCCTGAGTCCATGGTCTGGAGTCATAAGTGAGATTTATCATTTTGCTGACTAAGACTAACCCGTGTAACAATTGACAAAGGATAAAATCTAACATAAAAGTTAACTGATTTGGATACCAGGGAAGCGGCCTTCAAGCGAATATTTGAAGCTAATTCGAAAAAGATATACCACCTGTGCTACGGTTATACCGGTGACGACGATGCCGCCAACGACCTGCTGCAGGAAACTTTTTTGAAGGTTTGGCAAAACCTGGAAAAATTTCGCAACCAGGCGCAAATATCAACCTGGATCTACCGTATCGCTGTTAACACCTGCCTCACCTATCTGCGTTCGGAAAAGCGGCAGGCCAAAGACGAGCTGACTCCACAGATCGCCGAAAATAAGCGGGAGGAATTGTCGGAAAGGAATGAGCAGGTCGCGCTGCTTTACAAGTGTATATCAAAATTGGAAGAATCGGAAAGAATTATCATAACCATGGTACTGGATGAAGTACCCTACCCGGAAATAGCTGAAATTTCGGGTATATCGGAAGGAAATTTGAGGGTGAAAATACACCGTATTAAACAAAAACTAACAGAGTTGTATAACCACTATGAAAGACTTTGATCACATAATGTCCGTTTGGCAAGGGCAGCCAAAACAGGACCAGCTTTCGGTGGACGATGCGCTTAAGCAGGTGAAGAAAGGCGTACGCAGCATTAAAACCCAGCTTTACTGGGGTATCGTCGCCATGCTGGCGGTGCTCGTGCTGACGTTTGTTATCCTTTTCTTCTTTGTTTTCAAATCGGCGCTCACCTATGCCGGGTTGTTCATTATGCTGTTTACCATGCTCATGTACGCCGTTATGATCATTCGAAATTATAGGATACTGGGTAAACACGATGCCACTCAAAATCCAACCGATTACCTGCAGGACCTGAAATTGTACCAACGCAACCGGGCCAAAATCAACGGTTGGTTCTTCTATTTATATTTGCTGCTTATCAGTCTTGGGCTGTCGCTTTACTTTGTGGAGATATTACAAACAGCATCGACATTTTACAAAGCATCTATCTACACCATCACGATAGCCTGGTTCGTGTTCCTTACGTTCTGGTATAAGAAACGTATTTTCCGTAACGAAGAAGAAAAGCTGAGCCTGATGATCGACAGGCTGGAACGGTTGCAGGGGCAATTTGAATAGAAGCTGAAAGCTTTCTGTTCTGGTCTTTTTGCTTTCGGCTCATCAAAATATCTTTGCCCGATGACTTCCATTACGATAAAGCCTGTCAGTCCATCCGAAATAGACATACTGCTTACGCTTAGCCGTAAAACATTTTACGACGCATTTGAGCATTTGAACAACCCTGAAGATTTTGAGGCTTATACCTCCAAAGCGTTTTCACAAGAAAAGCTGTCGTCGGAAATAGAAAATCCCGATTCGGAGTTCTATTTCGCCATGCTTGATAATGAGCCTGTCGGCTACATCAAGCTGAACTATCGCAAAGCACAAACCGAGTTTAAAGATGCCGGCGCTGTCGAGGTTGAGCGGATTTATGTACTGGCCGGTCAGCAGGGCAGGAAGATCGGTAACCAGCTACTGGAATTTGCTATCGGGAAGGCTATCGGCGAAAATCTGCGTTATATCTGGCTCGGCGTTTGGGAACACAACCAGAACGCCATGCGGTTTTACGAGCGCAATGGCTTTAAAGCGTTCAGCAGTCATCATTTTATGGTGGGGAATGATAAGCAGACTGATATTTTGATGAAACGGGAGCTTTAATTTAAAAACATAAATTTATCCTCCCTGTTATAAGGATAATAAATCCTTCTGCACTATGAAAGCCGGTACCGCGGTTGCTATTGCAACCATTTATCTCGTAGTATATTGTGTCCTGCTGAATATTGACCTGAGTCCCGTACTAACCGGGATTGCCTATTTGTCGGTCCCTGTGATTATCTTATTCCTGGTATTCATCGTGCTGTTCGACGACAGCCGTAAGTACCCGCAACTGCACAATGACGAATGGGGTTATACTGATAAGGACAAAGACGATCTGGGCATGTTCTGAGGGGCTTTTTCTTCCCCTCCTTAAAAAACCTTCATCCTTTCGCCTTTAACCCTTCATCTCAAATTCAGTCCCGCATAAACGGATTAAAATTCCTGGTGCCGATTTCCATGCCTGCCGCACGGCAAACCGTCTTCTCGCCAAACTTAAAGTTGATTCGGTCCATAGCCTGGTAAAGGCGTATCTGTTCCTCGTTATCGTCGAACAGGTTGATCTGGTAACGCCCGGTTGTTAACTGGCTTAACCTTACGCCGATCAGCCGTACCGGCCGGTTTTTATCCCAGGCTTTAGTGAGCAGGTTTTTTACGCCCGGTATCAGGATATGCTCGGCGGCGGTAAGCGGTATTTTCTCCTGCTGGGTATGCGTCTCAAAGTTCGCATAACGGATCTTAATGGCCAGGCACGACGCCAGCTTATTCTCTTTGCGCAGCTTACCCGACAGTTCTTCAGTCATCGATACAAGTACGCTTTCCAGCTTCCGCCTGTCACTTACGTTGTTATTGAAAGTACATTCCGTCGATATGGACTTGCGGCTATGGTCGGGCACCACTTCACCGCTATCTATCCCCCTGGCCTTTTCCCACATCCACAGGCCGTTTTTGCCAAATACTGTTTTAAGGAACCGCAGGTCGCACTTTTGCAGGTCGCCTATCTTCTCTATGCCATAGGTATAGAACTTTTTTGCAGTGCTTTCACCCAGTCCCGGTATGGCCGATATGGGTTGAGGCGCCAGGAATTCCATCTCGCGGCCGTGAGGTATAAATAGCTGGCCGTTGGGCTTGGCTTTGTTGGTGGCCATTTTGGCTATGGTGCGACCGGAGGCAAGCCCGAACGAAATAGGCAATTTGGTTTCCCTGATGATGCGCTGCCGAACCTCCGTAGCTAATTGATACGGATCGAAAAAGCGGTCGGTGCCGGTCAGATCGATATAAAACTCGTCTACAGAAGCTTTTTGGTATAAAGGAACCATCTCGTCGATGATCTTCGTCACCCTGCGCGATTCTTCCGAGTAGCGGGCATGATTGCCCCTGATGCTGATGGCATGCGGGCAAAGCTGAAAGGCTTCTTTAGACGACATGCCCGAGTGTACGCCATATTTACGCGCCTCGTAGCTGCACGAAGCCACCACCCCGCGCTGAGCATTGCCGCCGATGATAACCGCCTTCCCGATCAGCGATGGATCATCCAGCCGCTCCACCGATACGAAGAACGAATCAAGGTCGATGTGCATGATGTACCTTTTGGCGCTCATACTACAAAATTGGAAAATTTTCCCGACTAATACTAATTATTTTAGTGCATTTTTAACGCGGATGAAAGGCAATTGATGATATTAACTATAAATAAAATATTTAAATTAGAAATATAATTTCGTAAATTTGTTGCTAACTAACAGATTAGATCACTGTCAGTT
>JAFDZK010000086.1 GCA_018267005.1 Bacteroidota bacterium | reverse complement strand
GCTTTTGCGATGAACAAATCTTTTGGACTGCTCTTTTACCTAAAGAGATCAAAAATTAACACCGATGGCCTTGTCCCGGTGTACCTGCGTATTACTATCGACGGCGCGCGCGTCGAAATCTCCTCTAAACGGTATGTCAATTCGAATCAATGGAACACACACCGTCAAAAATTAAATGGAACAGGTGAAGAAGTAAGGACAATCAATGCTTACCTGAAAACACTCGAACACGAAGTCTTTGAAGTGCATCGGACGATGATTGAAAAAAAACTCCCATTGACTACGGCAAATCTTAAAAACGTCCTGCTTAGTAAATCCGAAACAACTCCCGGCAGAATGCTTGTGCCGATCTTCGAGGAGCATAACAAGCAAGTTAAAGCACTAATAGGTAAGGAATATTCAAAAGGGACCTATGACCGCTACGAAACAAGCCTAAAACACACAAAAGGCTTTTTGCTTTGGAAATACAAGGCAATGGATATTAATGTTAATGCGATCGACCACGAGTTTATCATGTCGTATGACTTTTACCTGCGTTCGGAAAGGAATTGTAATAATAACTCCACCGTCAAATACCTGAAGAACTTTAAAAAGATCATCCTGATTTGTATTTCCAATGGGTGGCTTGATAAAGACCCTTTTGCTAAATATAAACCGAAGGTAAAGGAAGTTAAGCGCGATTATCTTAACACCGAGGAACTCGAAACGATGGCAAATAAGCAGTTGGTTAGCGACCGCGTATCACAAGTACGTGACATCTTCCTGTTCAGCTGCTATACAGGCCTTGCTTATGCTGATGTAAAAAAACTCAAACGCTCGGAGATCGTACCTGGTATCGACGGCCAAAAATGGATTTATACGAGCCGCCAAAAGACCGATACCGACTCAAGGGTGCCGTTATTGCCCAAGGCGCTGGAACTGATGGCGAAATATGAAGATCATCCGCAATGCGTTGATTTTGGATTGCTGCTGCCGGTTTTAAGCAACCAGAAGATGAACAGTTATCTGAAGGAAATCGCCGACACATGTGGTATCAATAAAGAACTAACCTACCATATCGCAAGGCATACCTTCGCTACTACGGTAACCTTAGCCAACGGTGTATCTATTGAAAGCGTAAGTAAAATGCTCGGGCACAAAAATATCCGCACCACGCAGCATTATGCGAAAGTCCTTGATATGAAAGTTAGCCAGGACATGGCGGCGCTTAAGCAAAAGTATATCTAACAATTTTCATCAACTTAATTATCAACCATCAACTAACAAATATTTACAAATATTAGGCATTTCTGCTATTTTGATTAAATTTGTATGATGATAAAAGGAGCTAATAAAAGGGTGGTTATCGTAGAATGGAAAAGGTTTGCGGGCAACACTATTGATGTGTTTTCCAGCCTGAAGAATTTTTGCGATAGTTACCCTGACTTCAATTATCACACACTTAACAATTATCTATCCAAGAGGAAAATCCCCTTTGAGAACGATGAGGTCAAAATCGTCCGCCAACCCCTGTTGACGAAAGTGCTTCGGCCCGACCTTCCAAAAGTGCTGTTCTGGGACTTTGATTATGGAAAGATAGATTGGATAAGGACATACAAGACGATCATCGAGCGTGTGCTGGATAAAGGCAGTCAAAAGGAATGGGAGGAATTAGTGCGGTTTTATGGCCTGGATAAAATTATTTACGCCTTGAAAAACGAGATCGTCTATTTATCTGACATCACCGCAAATGCTGTATGTGAATATTTCAAGTTGAGCAAACCAGAGCTCAAATGTTACACAAAGAAACAGTTAAACCAGGGACACTGGATTTGATCCACCGGCTGATGCGCGACCCGTACTTCCGTTCATTCTATTTAGTGGGCGGTACCGCTTTAGCCCTAAAACTCGGTCACCGCGAATCAATCGACATTGATCTTTTTAATTCATCCGACTTTAATGCTGATATCCTCGTCAAGCATTTACAAAAGGAATATGGCGCCATTATCAAACGCTATAAGAACAATTATATAAGCGGAAACATCCGGCAGGTAGACTTCGATTTGATCACTCACCAATATCCTTCTGTCAAAGCATTGGAAGTTGTGCAAGGAATCAGAATGATGTCGATGGAAGATATTGCGGCGATGAAAGTTAACGCAATAGTTAACAGCGGCAACAGGATAAAGGATTTTATAGATATTCATTACTTGCTTAGAGAATTCGCAATGAGTGATATTATTAATTGTTATTGTCAGAAATATCCGAATGTAAATGCCGATATGGCGAGGTCCTCATTGCTTTATCACGAGGATATCGACTTTAACGTACCGGTAAAACTTCGGGATAACAAACTTCGATGGCAAGATGTCGAGCGTAGTATCATTGCAGCAATTTCAGCATTTGACAGGCAGCGCTCTAACGACAATGATTTGGACGACGAAAATGATCGTGGTTATAGTTTTTCGAGGTGATTACCTGAATATCTGCGATTTGTTATTGGCATAAAAGCCTTTGTTACCAATAATCTTGAAGATTTGAGCAGACTATTCCATTTTCGCCTTGTAAGCAACCAAAAGCGCAAAGCCGGGTAAACTGTCAAGGGCCACGCTAATATCAGCGGGGCTTGTATTACCCTTGATGGTTTATCCGGCTGGGCTATCTTTGCTTTAAAGGCGAAAATGTCAGACTTCTGTTTTATGGTAGTCGAAAGCCGGCTTTGTTTTCTTCAGCCAGGCAAATGCAAATCTGATGCGCAGTGAAACAAGCTTCAGTTTTGCTTTTTGCGGCGAGGCGGACGGTGGAATGAATATAGCGCAATAGCGCGTGATGGAATGGAACCGTTTGCTGCAGCTGCTGATAAACATCCAACCATGCCCGTAATTTTATCGCCCGATACCATGCTTTCGTCGTTTTTTGGCGTCGTCCTCATCACCAGTTCCACCAAAGGCGTAGCCCAACTCGCCAAACAGATCGAGCCATTCGCTGCCCTGTTGAATTGAGTTTGTGTTTTCGGCATGTGTCGTCCCTACCATATCGTTGCTTGTCGGAATGTCTTGTGTCCGTGCTTGCACCGCTGTTCTGATCTGATTCGCCAATGTATTGTTTTGCAAGAATTCGTTTAGGTTCTTAAAGCTGCAACGCCGATCAATGGCAGAGCCCTTCATTTTAATATCTCCAAGGCTAAATGAAACGCCCTGTATTTCTTTGCTCCCGCTTTTATATTTAAACTCCATGC
The DNA here is from genome assembly GCA_018267005.1 of Bacteroidota bacterium. Classification (GTDB taxonomy): domain Bacteria; phylum Bacteroidota; class Bacteroidia; order Sphingobacteriales; family Sphingobacteriaceae; genus Mucilaginibacter. The sequence goes on along the minus strand of JAFDZK010000086.1, from coordinate 12,417 downwards.
CTATCCCTTTTTGCGCCAAAAGTGTTTGCAATCGTTCCCAGCTATTGACATTCTTTTTTGCGACATTAATGGCATCAAACAAAAAGTACCGAATTTGCTCCTTGCCTTTTAACCGTTCACGGTTCACGCCCTTTTTCCCTTCTCCGAAGTGATAACCGTGTTTCAAGGTCATTTCTTTACAGACCTGTACATTGTGCTTGTAGTTATTGCTATCAGAGATGGTTTTACCAAAGTTGTTAACCCTGTTATAGACAATATGAATATGCGGATGTTCCCGGTCCGCATGTAATACAACAATATATTGCGTATCGGCGATCTTCATCTTTTGCATATACTCGCGGGCATGTTCAGTCAACTTTGCCGGAGTAAGCTTATCCAGGTCATCCTTGCTCCAGCTTAAGATCAAATGACCGACTGCTTTGCCCAGGCTGGGGTTCATTTTTCGCTGGATATTAAAATCATGAATGATCAGCGCCATATCATGCGCTCTAACACCGTCCGCATCCAGGATACACGCCAGTTCCCGCTGCAACAAGTAGCGGACACAACCGCCAAAGCTTCTGCCGCTGGTCTGCTTACCGATCATCTTTAATGATTTTATCCATCACTTCATTAACCTTTTCCAATAAGCCGATCAATACGGTGATCACTGCTGGCAAGCCTTTACCGTGCGCCAGTTTCGTAAGCTGGTTGAGATTATTGGCCATGCCGGACAGCATCCGTAAATATTTGGTTTCCTCCATTGAAAGCCTTTGCACGACCGTCGCCTTTAGCGCCGCCTTGCGAAACCATTCGCTGGGCGTAAGCCGGGCGGTTTTGGCTTTTGCCATAATAGCCTTTTTCTCGCCAGGCAATAAACGCACCGCTAGCAACTCATTCCTGATTATCTCTTTCGGCGGCCTTCCGCCTTTGGACTTAATAGTTTTTGTTGCTTTAGCAGTCTCAATTTTCATTCAATATCTTTCTTAATTCCATTTCCTCCTGCAACCAGCGGGCGCATGGAGGCGAGTTTTTCCCGGCCGAAGGCGGGAAAGTTTCCGTTGCACGGAAACATTAACTCGCTCCTTACTGCTTTTACAGGTTTTTACTCATTAGAAACAGGGCCTTTTTAATCCAATTTTATATCCCGGTACTTAGGCAATTCGCACATGGTACCTGGGGATTTTGTATCGCGATAACATGCTGCCGCTGTATCAACTTAGCTTTGTTTCATGATAGTATCAAAGCAGTATATCAGGGTAAATTCTCAATGAACCTATTCTTACCGTGCGCGTTCTACGTGATACTATTCCCTGCAAAACTCTTTGCCTTGCGCATCTTCGATGCGGGCTGGTTCGTTATGAACCACAAGCCACTCTATGCTGCTTCCTTTCACCGGATGATACGAGGGGCGGTAACGGATATAACCAAACTTGTCTAGTTGTTTGATATACTTATGGTAAGTAGCTGTTGAAGCGATCTTGGAATAAACCATTAGCCTTTTCCGGCTTACTAAAAAGTGATTGTTAAATCCGCTGGCCCGCCAACAAATGAATAAGGCTGATAATAGCCCCAAGTGCGTAGCGGTTATCCGTTTGTCTTCTGTTGTGCGTTTTAAGATATTCGTATAGGCTGTTGCCGTTGTCATTACCTGCCCTCCAATACCTTATTGATGTCTTCCAGCTTATAATACATGATACCGCCGATCTTGGTATAGCGCAGCGTACCATTGATACGCAGATTTTGCAGCGTGCCCGGAGATATGTTCAATAGTTTCCGCACCTCGTTACTTTTCAGCCATTGTTTGGTTTGCCCCGTGCCGGGTTGGATCAATTGTTTAATCTCGGTTAGTAATTCGTGCTTAAATGCATTGAGGTCTTCCCTGGTGATCATTTCCACATTCATACTTTAGCCTCCTTATTCTTCATGGTTTGCTGCATGGAAGACAACACCTCGCTCTTTTTAAAATATACCCGCTTATGCAGGCGCATGAAAGGCAGGCCTTTTTTCATCCAGTCCGTAAGGGTAACCAGCGATATTCCCAGTTCTGCCGCCAGTTTCTGTTTGGACATGAGTCGTTCCTGTTGTGGCGGGCTTTGACCTTCCGGCGAATGTTCTTTAAATATTTTCCTGACTGCATCCTCGACGCATTGCCTCAGGGCTTCATCGTTTATTATAGACATGCCGCAAAAGAATAGCTAAATGCGGCGAAGCGCTGACCTTCCAGATTTGGAAGGTTAAATTGGATTGGTTAATGCAAGGTTGGGATAATACCTAAGCTGCTACAAAACAGATTGTTGCAATTTCATAGCATACAGGTGAATTATTTAAAAGCAGTTTATTTTATAAACTTCTTTGTTTGGCCTTGACGATGGTAAAAAGCTGGTCTTTTTGCGGAATGTCCTTGTACTTGACCTTATCTTCATCATTCTGCGGCGGGAAATAACGCTTGATGCTTTCAAAGCTGATCTCCTTGCCGCCGGCTTTAAAGTACTTGGCGATCATCTTGCACCAGATGTTCAAGGTTGCAGCGTTCGTTAATTCCTTGCCGTCATCCAGCTTGAGGTCCCTGATCTGGAGCATAATATGGTAAAGGGTACGCTGATGGCCATGGCGGATATCGATATAATCGGTGGTTTCCAGTTCGCGAAGTTTCTTGTTTTCTTCTTTTAGCTTTTTGTTATCAGCTATTAGCCTTGCGATCTCTTCCAGTTGCCTTTTGATGGTTTGCTCGTCCGTCGATTGGATAAACCAGCGGTCTACCGTATTGAGGTATTCCCTGAACTCCTTTAATTGCAAACGGTTGTGGCGGTTTTGAACCCTTTTCTTATCCTGGGTATCTTTTATCCTCAGGGAATCGATGGTGTCCTCTACCAGATCTTTGACATAGGTGAAAAATTCCTCTTCGGTGGCATCCGGATATTTGGTAAGGAAAAACGATAAATGGTACTGATAAAAGGCAGGATAATCATTTACCTGCTTCTTATAAAGCCTGAACAAGAAGTGGTTATCGTCCTGCTGTGTATCCCAGGGCAAATGAAAGCCGATATCGTTGGTAGTTTTATTTAAGTCGAATAAGGCTCGGTGTTTGAAATATTGGAGGCGCATAAATTAAACTATTAGAATAGACTAAACTATTTGCCATTTTATTGATGATGGCGTAAAAATCTACTGCTACTAACAACGCAATTCGCGATTAAAGTTAGATTTGATTAGTACAAATATTGAATAATGGCTGAAATAATTTATATAGACCAAGAATATGTTTTGAAAAGATCCAACGACTCTGAAATTAAGTTTAGTGATGGTATTGAATAGGTAAAACATTTAAAACCCTGCCAAAATAAACCAAAAAATCGCATCCTTCCGGTGACCTGGTGGCCTAAGAGAATGGAAATCAACAGATCACCGAAAAGCTTATAAGCTGCTGTTTATCAATCTATTCAATAATTAAACATCTTGACGGCAGCGGGTTAAGTAACTAATTTTATTCACTTAAAAGGCTTTTGCGATGAACAAATCTTTGGGACTGCTCTTTTATATAAAAGATCAAAAATGAACGCTGAGTGCCTTGCCCCGATCTATCTGCGCATCATCATTAATGGCGAACGTATCGAAATCTCTTCTAAAAGGTATGTCAATTCTGCATAGTGGAACACAAACCGCCAAAAAGTTAACGGTACAAGCGAAGATCTCCGAACCATCAACACTTATTTGAAAACGCTCGAACACAAAGTATTTGAAGTGCACAGGACTATGATTGAAACAAAACTGCGATAACGACTTCAAACCTCAAAAATGTCTTGCTCGAGAACAAGCCCCAATAGTAAACTTTAAAGGTGTTTGAGTTTTTTGAAAACGCCTTTGATGAGCAAGATAGGATATGAATATGATGGAATTTAATTGAATCAGTTATGCGTATTTAATGGCTCCTTAAACAAAATGGTGTAGTAAATAAACTTTTAGCTTTCTCATAAATGTAAAATTACTCGCAATACGACATGTCTCTTTAATCAATGTTTAATTAAATTTAACGAATAGTTTCTTCATAAGATGCTAACAATGAACTGTATATTAATTTTATTTTAATGTAAAATACTGATTTTCAAAAAAATATATCAAAAAAATTTGTATGAAAATATTTTTTTTCTAATTTCACATTAGAAATCGCTAACCTTAATCTTAACCTTTATGAAAACGGTTCGTTCAGTTATTTTAGACCGAAGTTGTAGTCAACCTTATCCTGGTCAACACCGGGTCGCGACAAACTTACGATTGTTTTATCCCTGATTCTTTTGACTAATCATCATTGGAAATACAGCGTTCATAATGCTGCATTGATCAATGCAGCTATCTGCCTGTAAATTTTAAGGACCAAAAGTTCAAATCTGTTGGTGGGCAAATTTTTGCACCGTCGTGGCCTGATATTTTCAAAAAGCGCCATGACAGATTTTTAAATACCTATTGCAATAGCAGACGAATTCAAAACGAGATTTTACTATGATGCAAATGCCGGACTAAAATGAAAATGATCTTACATAGAAGTCTCCTGATTGTAGCGCCGGTACTACTGGCTGGAGTAACTATGTTACAGGCATCGTCAGCCCGGATTGGTATTGGATATAGCCGTTTCATTCCTGTTGAAGTAAGAAAATTGCATCAAAGCGGTCCTGCGACGAATATCAACTGGACGGGCGCTGTAAGCAGCGATTGGTCGAGTCCAGGCAACTGGAGCTCCAATACAGTCCCCGACAGCGCAGATAGCGTTAAAATAGGCTTTGTTTCTTATACCCGTCAGCCGGTTATTAGTGCCAGCGCACGAGTGGCCTACATACTTTTTGGTGGCAGTGCCCCTGACACGCTTACCGTAAACGCCGGCGATACGCTCCGGATAGGCGGAAGCATTGTCCAGGGGCATAATTATGACAGTACTGCGCCGTCAACCTTATTGCTTGGCAATGGAAGTGTTTACTGCGATTCGCTCATCGTCGGGAACAATGTTTTACCGAAGATAGTAGGTGCAAAAAGCTCACTGTTCATCTCCCGGGTCGCTTCTCTGAATGTAAGCGGAAATATAACAATACGGTCATGTAGTGTCGATCTGCTGTCGGGTGGTGTGGCCCATAATAATAGTATCTTTCTGTTGCAGGGGGGAGTGCTTAACCTTTCCGGGCAACTTTACCTGGATAACTTGATACCATCCTATCTGACATCGCTGGCGGGCACAAAACCGCTCGCCAAATTCATGATCGACATCAATTCGAACAATAATGCCACGTTAATGCTTACAGACTCCAGTGCCGTTGCGGCGACACATACAGGTCTCGACAGCGTCGACTTTTACCATTACACTTCCGGCAGCGGTGTGGCTATTGTCAATTATGCGGGCAGCAGCCAGCGGGTATTTACAAACAATATGCCCGCCATCGATACGCTTCCGAACACTTATCAAAATCTGTACATCAGCGGCACGGGTACCAAAACCGCAGGCAATAATTCCGCGGGTAACAAGCTGACCACCTGCGGCGACCTGGTTATCAATTCGGGTGCTTTTGACCTGCAAAGCTTTGCGGCCGCGTGTACGGTCAATGGAAACTTTACCAATCATACCACGATCGACGTCGGCTCACCGGGCATCGTCTTTAATGGTTCGTCCTTTGTAAACGACAGTACATTTAATCACGACAATGCGCTGGTTACGTTTTCGGGCAGCACTCAGAACCTGGTAGACAGCACTTTTTCTGGCACCAACCTTAAAAAGGTGGCCTTTGCCAACAGCGGCACCAAACATATTCATCATGGGACTTTTTCCATTGTCACCAGCGGCAGGGTCAGCTTGTCCAACAATGTGACGGTAACGGTTGACACAACGGGTACATTCATTCTAAGATCGGATAGCACAGGTACTGCCGCTATCACCGCAATTCCATCCGGGTCGGTGATCAATGGCATTGTCAATGCCGAATGGTTCGTCCAGGGCAGCTGGACCAACACCAGCCTGAGGACCTACAGGCTGATGTCATCGGCCGTAAATCAAACCGGGAAAACCGATGGAACGGGCGATTACAACGTGGTCTGGCTAAAGGGCACTACACTTTACAATGGCGCTTTACTGACGGGTACCGCCGGCCCTGCCAATGGCTTCGATACTGTTGGAAGCGCTACCATTTATATGTACCGTGAAGACGTGAACTATAATAATGGTGCATTTACATCCGGAAATTACCGGGGAATGAACAAGATCAATAATACCGATATCAATGATATCGGTACGCAGAAACGCTTTACTACGTCAGCACTGCCTGATACGACCGTGCGTCTGCCTATTGGCAACGGCGTTTTTTTCTTCTTTCGGGGTAACAGGGTATCGCCTAATGGCACAACCAGTGGAACAAAGATCATTGCCCCGGTGAATTATCCCGAAAGCGTAACCTTCACTAATAGGGGCACTGTTAACCAGGGACAGGTGCAGGTCAGGCTGTATTTCAGGAATGACAATTACTTATCCTATACTGATTCGGCCTATATCAGTAACGCCCAGGTACGCGGATTCAACATGGTTGGGAACCCGTATCCTTCCGCTATCAACTGGGATAATTTCAGCGCAACGGATAGTACGGCCGCTATTTACGGACCTGGTCTAAGCGATACGATCTCGTTTTATAACCCGGTAACCAAGGTATTTGATACTTATGCGGCAAATCCTGCGCACAACCGTGACAGTATATATAATGGGTCAGGCTCGGCAACCAACATTGTCGCCAGCGGCCAGGGCTTCTTTGTACGGGTAGATCCTACGTCAGCAAACCGGTTCACGGCCGGTCTGCGTTTCAGGGAAGTTGCAAAATTTAATCCCCCCGATGTTTCGGGAAGCATGATGAGCCCGGTACGCAGGGCGGCACATATGGCAACCCGGACATTGGCGCAACCAGCGTCCAAAACCAGGAAAGCAGTTGCAATGCCGAGCGAGCAGTCTATCAAACTTGGATTGCTACAGGGACAGATTCATCTCGGTGAAACTTCGGTCAGCTTCTCGGGCAGACCGAAAATTAGCAGAACTCCGGGAATAATGCTTTTGAAAGACCCGGATGGAGGCGCAGCCGCACAAACCCTGTTCGCCAGTTATTCACCTTCACATACGCTATTGACGGTTAACCAAATAACGTTGCGCTCAAAGTTAACCCGGATACCGCTGTATATAGGCGCTTTGCAAAACGGCGGCTATGAAATATACCTGTATCCCGGCGGGAATATCCCGCCGGGTTATGCAATAACCTTATTTGACCAATTGACCAAAAAAACCACAGACCTGAGAAAGAAGAGGTACAATTTCATAATAGACAAGAATAATCAACAAAACAGCAATAACCGTTTCACCCTGATCATCACGACCCATGCCAAATAAAATGACCCGAATGAAGCTCTGTCTCTTAGCAGCCATTTTGCCCTTGTTCGTATTGCAGTCCTGCAAAACAGCGACCGAGCGGTGGCTTGGAGGGTTGACTAATTTCAAGGAGCTGGATGATAACGCGCTATCGCTGCAGGTGATGAAAATGCAATTGCAGCCCACCGATACGACCTCGTTTGGCTACCAGGTAAGGATATACCCGTCCAAGACGTGGCTGGAAAACCAGGGTCCGGGACAGGCGGTCGATTTCCTGTATCACACGGATAGCTCCTTTTGTATCAGGGCGGGAAAAGCGTGCATTTCACCGGTTATCGTGCAACCGGTGAATAACGGGATTGCCAACTGCTATGAATACCTGCTGTATTTCCATGTTGAAAAAGAAATCAGGCTGAAAAATATTGAACTGGTTTATGCTGACCGCTTTATCAACAAAAAGCAGTATGCATTAAAACTAAACTGAATCCAACGCAAATAATATGAAGATCAGGTTGACATACAGGAAAAAGGTCGCCATCGGGCTATTGGCGGTTTGGCTGTTGAACATTATTGTGCCGTCTGTTTGCCATGCCCTGACATCCGGTCCCGCACAACCCGAGGCCCGTTCGTTCCAGCCGGCAGGTGTGTCGGATATGGTCGATCTTTTTTCCGGTGATTTCAAATATAACATACCGCTATTGGATGTTGACGGGTACCCGATAAATCTAAACTATGAGTCGGGGACAGGTATAGATGACGAGGCAAGCTGGGTTGGCCTGGGCTGGAATGTGAATGTTGGAGTCATCAATCGTCAGGTACGCGGCCTGCCCGATGATATGTCTGGCGACAATATAGAGGTTGACCCTTACACTAAACCTAAAGTAACCGTAGGCGGCAAACTGTCGGCCAAGATCGAAGTAAAGGGTCTCGGTACAAATCTGTTAAGCGCGAATGGCTCGTTCAGCCTCGGCATTTTTAACGATAACTATACTGGTATCGGGGCGGAGATTGGCGCTAATGCGGGAATATCATTTACGGGCCCCAATGAAACCCCTTTTACAGCAGGCATGGGACTTGGGATCACATCCAACACGGCAAGTGGCGTCGAACTCACACCTAGTATGAATTTAGGAATATACAATAAATCTGCCGATAACATCACCACATCGGCCGGCCTGAGTGCTTCTCTGGGATACAATACAAGATCAGGTCTGAAAAATCTTACTCTTGGATCAAGTTTTGACGTCTCAAAGACCAGCGTTCAACTCAGGATAAATTCAATAGGCCTTTATTCGGCCGATATACAAGCAGCCACAATATCTAACGGAACGGGCGGCGGCGCTTCTGGTTCTGCAATCAGCTTTAATACTGAACCAATTAGTCCTAATTTGCAAGTTCCCTATCGTACCAGTTACGGATCATTTAGCCTTGACGTCGGGCCCTCCCTCGAAATTGTATATGGCGGTGTTGGCTTAACTGGCTATAAAAGCGTCCGTGAGGTAGCTTCGCAGCGGATATTCAATCCGGCGTACGGCTTTCTTTATGCCGAAAGAGGCAAAAGTCAGCCGAATGCGGCCATGGATTTTACCCGGGAAAAGGATAACCCGGTTATACCTGAATTACCCAACCTGGCGGTACCAGTACCTACGCCTGACCTGTTCTCCTATACCAGCCAGGTAGGGTCGGGCCAGTTCAGGCTTTACCGCGGCGGATCCGGGGCCTTCTTTGACAGCGCGGTAAGTGATGACGACGGCGTGACTTCGCTGGGAGGAGATATCGGTTATGGTTTTATAGGCCATGGAGGCGTTACCTTATTCAAACAAAAAACACAAAACAATACGCGCAAGTGGACAGCTAATAATAACTATCTGTCCAAAGCTGATTTCCAGGATGCTTCGTATACCGATCCGTCAAAACAACACGCTTATTTTAAAATAGTTGGTGAGAAGACGCTGGAAGATTCTGCCATGGTTGCCAAATTACACAGCACGCAACCACTGGAGGTAAGCATTACCGGTAAGACGGCCAACGCGTCATTTACCAATGCCAGCCTGACCAACCTCGTAAAAAGCCAGCGTCAGGTAAACCAAACAGAAGTATCCTATCTTACCGCATCCGAAGCTGCTAACTCGGGCCTGGATAAACAGATCAATGTTTATCCTATGTATGATATCTCTAATTTTTCGCTTCCCGCAAGCAACAAGCCCGCACCGTCCTCGACCATTAACAGGGTGAGCAGCTACCGCAAATCGCATCATATATCTCAAATGACCATTACAGACGGCTCGGGAAAACGGATGGTTTACGGCATCCCTGTATACAACATCAGTCAGGCCGAGTATAGCTTTGCGGTAGGCTCGTCGTACAACAAGGTTAAGCAAACTAATAACCTGGTTCAGCTTTCCGTCAATAATCCCGGCACGCCGCAAGCGAGTATTAATCATAATAAGGGTATTGACTATTATTATCACCGCCAAACCACGCCCGCTTATGCATCCAGCTTCCTGCTTACTGCTATTCTGTCGCCGGATTATGTAGACAAAACCGGCGACGGTATCACTGACGATGACCTGGGTACAGCTATTAAGTTCAATTATACCAAGCTGCCCAATTCCTTCAAATGGCGTGCACCATACCAGGGTGGTACGCTGAACAAAGGCTTGCTGGCTGACAAAGACGACGATAAGGCCAGCATAGTTTACGGTGAAAAGGAGATTTGGTACCTGAGCTCGATAGAATCCAAAACGAAAATCGCCTATTTTATTACCGAGGACCGGCGCGATGCACTCGGCGTTACCGATTTTACCGGCATTACCCGTGATACGGCCAATAAACAACGTTGTCTTAAAGAGATACGCCTGTATTCAAAAGCCGACACAACTAAACCCATTAAGGTGGTCAAATTTGAATATACGTACGAACTCTGCAGGCACTTGCCAAACAATGCTGATAACCACATAGCAGGCGACTCGCTGCAATATAACACCAACCCGGCTTTAGGTGGCAAACTGACCCTCAAAAAAGTATACTTCGAATACCAGAATAGCCCGAAAGGCGCACATTTTCCTTACCAGTTCAGTTACATTGACAGCATACGGACAAGCACCGGGGTGGATACTGCTGTAAACTACGCCGACCTGAGCACCGATCGCTGGGGGGTGTATAAATCAGTCGTGGAAAACAGGTTGCCGCTAACGAACGATGAATTCCCGTACACGAACCAGGATGTGCAGGATAGCGATACAACTGTTAAATCCAGGGTGGACCAAAATGCTTCTCTCTGGCACCTTAATAAGATCGTTTTACCTACAGGGGGTACCATTAATGTAAATTATGAATCGGACGATTATGCCTATGTACAGGATAAAAGATCCATGGTCATGTCGGGTATTAATTCGCTGATCGACGCGTCGGGGGCGCCGGTAGACAGTAATCATTTGCAAAAAGCCGGCGGGTTTAAGATCAAGATACCCAATACGGCAGTAACAGGCGATCCTACAGCCTGGTTTAAGCAGAACTATCTGGACGGCTCTGATTACATTTATTCGAAATTTTATGTCAAGGTCTCTACAAATTACAGCCCCAGCGGCGGCTTTGACGACGATTTTGTATCTACCTATTCGCCCATCGACCATGTGACTATTTCCGGTGGTTATGCTAATGTTTTTCTTCAGAACCGAAATGACGGCAAGGTATCAGACAACCCGGTCGTTTTTTCGGCATGGCAAACCATGCGGAACGAATACCCTCGGTACGCCTATCCGGGTTTTGACCAGCGAACAGGCGATGGTGAGACAAGCTCGGCAGTAAGTACGGCGGTAAAAGCGGTATTGGCATCGATCAGCAACCTGAGTGAGCTGACAGAAAATTTTAATCAGAAAGCTGATAAAAAAGGCTTTGCATCAAGCATCAGGCTAAGCAAATGCTTTGTAAGGATAGTTAAGCAGGATGGACATAAGCTCGGCGGCGGGGTACGGGTGAAGAAAATACAAATTTCGGATAACTGGCAGGCTATGGCAGGTAATAACAGCCCGACCGGGGCATCATACGGCCAGGCTTACACTTATACTACTGTAGATAACGGGCAGACCATAAGCAGCGGCGTAGCGGCTTATGAACCTACTGTTGGCTGCGATGAAAATCCGCTGCGGCAGCCGGTTCCCTATGTCGAAAAAATCAAAGGCGCGCTTGACGATTTTTTCGACCTGGAGCAGCCCTTCGGAGAATCATTTTTCCCGGCGCCTATGGTCGGCTACAGCCGGGTAACCGTAACGGACCTTAATGAACATGGCGTGCCCGATCCCGGCCTGCGAACCGGCTATTCTGTTGATGAGTTTTACACTGCGAAGGATTTCCCGGTGCAGGTTACAGTAATGCCTTTAACCCAAAATGAAAACAAGCCTGTCAACAAATTCTCCTTCGTCGGCGCTAAAAGCATCGATGAGCTAACCATGTCGCAAGGCTACAGCATCGTGGTAAATGATATGCACGGTAAGCAAAAGGCTACGCATACCTATAACCAGACTGGTGCTGAGATTGCCTCAACCGTTTATTATTATAAAACCGATCCGAAGGGAGCCGACGAATTTACGCTGAATAATAACGTCGATATTGTCAATACGGATGGTACCATATCGCACAACAAGGTTATTGGCAGGGATATTGACTTTTTTACTGATTTCAGGGAATACGAAACTAAGAACAGCGGATGGTCGGACAATATAGGGTTTGATATTGTCGATTTAATATTTTTCGCATTTCCGTTGCCTCATTTTCCGCAGCCGGAGAACAACGAATACAAACTTTTCCGGTCGGCAGTAGCAATCAAAGTAAGCCAGTATTACGGAATTATCGATCATGTTGTAAAAACGGAAAACGGGTCGTCTATTACGACACAAAACATTGCATTCGACGGTCTGACGGGCGAGCCGGTGGTTACATCGACGCAAAATGAATTTAACCAAAATATTTATTCGGTAAATCTTCCCGCTTATTGGGTATACAAGGGGATGGGTGGCGCATACCAAAACTCGGGTCTTTTGCTGCAGAATTTC
>JAFDZK010000085.1 GCA_018267005.1 Bacteroidota bacterium | reverse complement strand
AGTCCTGAGTCTTGAGTTCTGAGTCTTGAGTCTTTGAATCCCTATCAGACTGAAGACTTTCGGCTTCGGACTTAAGACTATAGGAACGTTTTATAATTACCGGGGTGTCTAAACCCAATTCTTCCATCTTAAAGAAAAACTGCCGCTGGTCGGCCATGCCGTGCGGCTCATCAGTTTCGAGGACAAAGACCAGGCTTTTATCCATTGGCAACATACCGAAAGCGCCCGAGTCGACATCAGAATTTTTTATCCGGACCAGGTTTAAGGCTGATGTACGGTCTTCTGCTTCGATATATTCCTGCAAAGTAAATACCGGGTGGCAAAGCGTTTTATCGGCTAACTTTAGCCAGGTGTTGTAATTGTAAAGCTGTTTTAGGTTTCCGGGGAAAGCAAATGATGGCAATTTATCGGCCAGGTAAACAAAATCAACCGACTGATCGCCCATGTTGTACTTATCCAGCAAAGGCGAATAGATATAGCCGGCATCACTAAGAATATTCGGGTCTTTCAGATTAGCATGCGACAGGTCGACCACGATCCTTGGTACCATATGCCCGCCGATAAAGGCGTTGACCTCGCAGGTATTCCGTTTTTTATAGGAATAAGGGTCGTGTGTAGGTGAAGGGTTAAAGGTTAAAGGTGAAAGGTTTTTTTCTTCAACGATATCACTGCCTTTCGCCTTTCGCCTTTCGCCTTTCGCCCTCTGCACGTAGCGCTGGACAAGAGCGATTGCAACCGGCGCTTCAGCCTCCGGTTCTTCTGTGAGCGAAACGCGTACCGTATCGCCCAGGCCGTCTTCCAGCAAAGTGCCTATGCCCACCGCCGATTTAATGCGGCCATCTTCGCCGTCGCCGGCTTCGGTAACCCCTAAGTGCAGCGGGTAGTTCATGCCTTCGGCTACCATGGTTTCTACCAGCAAGCGATAAGCCTGCACCATTACCTGCGGATTGCTCGATTTCATGCTGATCACCAGTTCGTGGTAGTTTAGCATCTCGCAGATACGCATAAACTCCATCGCCGACTCGACCATACCCTGCGGTGTATCGCCGTAACGGCTCATGATGCGGTCACTCAGCGAGCCGTGATTGGTGCCGATGCGCATGGCTGTGCCGTACTCCTTGCAAACTTTGACCAGCGGCGAAAATTTTTGATAAATGCGCTCTAGTTCAGCCTGGTATTCGACATCGGTATAATCTATCTGGTCGAAGCGTTTTTTATCGGCGTAATTGCCCGGATTTACGCGGACTTTCTCGACGATGCGTGCCGCAACCTCAGCCGCGTTTGGGGTGAAGTGGATGTCGGCCACCAATGGCGTACTGTAACCACGCGCCCGCAATTGTTTTTTGATCTCGGCCAGGTTCTGTGCTTCTTTAATGCTCGGCGCCGTAATGCGCACATACTCACATCCCGCCTTGATCATTCGGATCGATTGCTCCACCGTGCCGATGGTATCCATGGTGTCGGTGGTGGTCATGCTTTGAATGCGGATAGGGTTGCTGCCGCCCAGGGGAACGTCGCCGATGTGCACCTCGCGGGTTATAAAACGCGAATATTCGGTAAGCGAGTTACAATAACGGCCCGGAAGCACTTTAATGGCATCAGCGTTCATGGTGCAAAAATACGAAAGATGTTGGAAGAAAAATGTTGGAAGGTTGTAAGGTTTGAAAGTTGAAAGGTTGCAGAATTAGCGATAACTTAGCACTGACATGACCAACGCTAAACTTCTCCGCTTGCTATGTGCAACAAGCATATTGTTTTGCTTCGCCACCACCGCCCGTGCCCAGGTTTCATCACTGAACCCCTCAGCGCCCGGAATTAATCCCTGGACACAGGATCAGCTTCTCGCTCCGGCAACGCTCGGAGAACAACTGAAAGCCAATAAACCCCACGCGCTGATACTGAATATCGGAAAAGTGGAGGATATTAAGAATGCAAAACACATCGGTGCAGCCAACCAAAAGGAAAACCTGGATAAGCTGACGAAAGAAGTATCGCCGCTTCCGCGAAATACCGAGCTCATCATTTACTGCGGCTGCTGTCCATTGGCCACGAAATGCCCCAACGTCAGGCCCGCTTTCTTGGAATTGAAGCGGCTGGGCTTCACGAATATCAGAGTGCTGAATTTACCGACGAACCTGCAAACGGATTGGATCAGCAAGGGTTATCCTTTGGCGGAGAAGTGACACTTTTCAGCGCTACAAGTTAAACTGCGCTTTAAGCAAAATCATTCGCCCCGGCAGGGTATATGAACCCGCTGTAAGCGAATTCGCCGACAGGTACAGCGCATTATAGGTTTTCACGTTCAGGAAATTTACCGCGCTTAATTCGAAATCGATTTTCCACGATTGGACCTTGAATTTCGCCGAAGCATCGGCAAAAAAGTATTTCAAGTCGGGGTTTCCCTGCTGGCAGGTAAGGTAATGTTCACCGGATAGTTTGAACTGCAGTTCGTCCGTTGGGTTATAAAACAGTGAGCCTTGTTGCTGCAATTGATCGACATGAAAGGCTGATACATCTGCCGACGAGTGGCTGGCGGTTTGGATGCCCATAGCCTTGTAGCTGAAATTGACATGGTCGGTCACCTTGGCCTCGGCGCCGAAGCTTAAGGATTCCGTCTCGGTATTAAAGGGCAGCAGCGCATTATTCTGTATCTCCACCGACCGGCTGCTTTGCCATTGCATGCCTGCGCTGAACGTGGTGCGCAACGCAAACGAATACTTGCTAACTGAACCGCTTAGCAACCACGAGTCGGTACTGTTAGCATAAGGCAGCATCACACGTTCCTGCACGCTGTTGGTAATAATACTCGAAGCGATATTATTTGCGCTCGTATGGCTATAAAACGCATTGATACTGGCAAACAGCAAAGTAAGCGCCTTGCGATAGTTGAAGCCGAACGCGGCCTGATGGGTTTGCTGTAAGGTCAGATCAGCGCTGTTGGCGTACAGCGTGCGGTAGTCCTTCAGTATATCGCCCTGGTAAATATCTTCAATAGTACCGACCTGGTTGCGGTAGTTGTACATCAGGTTCAGGTAGTTTTCCGCGCCAACCTGGTATTTCATCCTGAACTGCGGGTTAAAATATAAGCGGGTCAGGCTCTTGTTCAGTGCGTACGTGGTATCCGAGTAATCGATCTGCTGCAAAATAAGCGGCAGCGTAAGATTTGCTTTGAGTTTATCTCCGGGTATATCATAAGCAACTTCGGTGTAAACCTTCTTTTTCATCCAGTCGAGATGATTGACCGCGCTGTCCGATTCCAAATTGAAGCTGTTATTGTTTTGAAGAACGCCGAGGTTTGATGTCAGCATTTGCGACTGCACGCTAAAGCCGGCCCGGAAACTTTGCGTAACTACATTTCCCGGTATTTTGAACGAAAAGTAGTTGTTGGTGTACCAGGTAGGCACGTTAACTTTTTGGATCAGTTGTGAGTAGGGGTTGCCATGATTAAACAGCGAGTCGTTGAAATTGGGCTGAATGGTGCGGTTCTCAGGTTCGGCAGTATGGCTGAAATAGGAGTATGCCTGTATAACATTATTTGACTTGAACGATTTGATCAGGTTAAACTCGTTAGAGAAACTAAATGCGTTATCCCTGAAATTCTGGTCCACCATGCTTCCATTCGTGTTGAGCGCCGAATTCCAGGCCGAGCGATTGGCATCCATCAAAAGCGCATCGTTCAGGTAATACTTGTCCTGGTTCACATTCAGCGTAAATTCGCCATGAAAAATATCTGGCACATACCGGTTGTGCTGCGTTTCGGAATAATTCACCGTGTCGTTCGGCAGGAAAATAATCGTCCGTTGGCTGTAATCCTGCTTTTGGGTATCGTGCAGGTAATAGGCATTCACCTTTAGCTGAAGGCCTTTTTTCAGGTTCACCAGGTTATTGAGGTTTAAAATACCTGTCTGGTTAAACAGGTACCGGCTCTCGGCCAGGGCAGGTGTATTAACTGATCCTAAAGAAAGCACAGTTGCGGGCACATTGTTATCGATGCGCTGCATATAGTCACTGCGATTGTGCGATAAAAGATCCTGCTGCAAGTCATAACCGGTGTTGTTGGCGTTAAGATAATTAATGGCTTTGTATTTGTCCTTAAACATCATAGCATTCAGTTCGGCGTCATAATTACCGGGTAAACCCGCACCAATGCTTTCCTGGCCCACCACCTGGAGCTTAGCGCCCTTTTTAATACTTAGGTTAAGGGCCACGTCATCGCTCATTACTTTGTTTTGCAGCGCCTTCACGGGTTGGTCGTTCTGGATCACCTGCACCTTGTCGACCACGCCCTGCGGAATGGTATTAGTAGCGATGCTGTATTTATCATCGAGGAGGTTATCGCCGCCGATATATACTGTACTGATAGGCTTATTGTTATAGCTGATGGTCCCATCGGCCGCTACGGTTATGCCGGGCAGCTTTTTGATCACTTCGCCTATCGTCCTGTCCTGCGGGTTTGCGAATTCGGATACTTTGTAGCTGAGCGTATCACCGTTGACACGCAGCACCGGCCGGCTGCTTTTGATCACCACCGCCTGCAACTGGTTGACCGAAGCCTGCAATATAAAGTCAACAGGCACCGTACCGTTAATGCTTTTGGACTGGCTTTTATAACCGATACTACGCACCTCTACCGCAAGGCTATCTGCATTTTGCCCTTGCGGAATGGTAAGGCTGTATGCTCCCTTGTCAGTTGCAGTAGTATAGGCCACGATACTATTGTTTGCCTTATTTTTCAGGTTGACGGTAGCGAATGGAACGGCCTTACCCGTACTGTCCTTCACCGTCCCGTGGATATTTCCCTGCGCAAAACAGAGCGTAGAAAGTCCCATGCCGCACAGCAGCAGTATGAAAAATTTGATATGACGCATGATTATTTTTCCGGTAGCTCGATAGGGTTATTTAATATTGGCGGAGGCCCGGCTTTAACGTCCACATCAGGCCTGGGACCGCCATTGTTTTGTGCCGTTGCTTTCATCGATTGCGCAATGATACCGGGATCTTTGCGTATGGCGTTCTGTAGTTTAGCTAATTCTTTTTCCGTGGTTACGATACCATTTGCCGGAACCTTGATGATATTAGGATCGGCGCCGTCCGCATCATCGTCCAAAGGGGTCACTATCCGGCCATGCTTATCTTTTATAGGCTTAGATCCACCCAGCACCGCCTTTTCTACCCGGTCGAATTTGAACACGATTTCTTTTTTCGCATCATAGGCCTCCACGATCACCCCTGGCAAACCATTGAGTTTCCATGGGCCGACGCGCACCGGCAGGTCAGGACAAAACCATGCCGTATAATCGCGTCCTTTGAAATGACAAGTCGCCTTTTGGCAATGTAATTCGGCGAAGTTGGCCTTATCGCTGCCGACGTGCCAGTTGATCACGGGCAGCACATCATTCATGATATATGAATTCATCATCACTTCTCTGTGCACCAACTTTTTATAATTGATAAACTGGTAATATTCGCTGCCCGAAGCCGTAACCCTATGATCCAAACGGATATTGCCGTCTGCAGAGTTCGTTATAGCCTCCTGCATTTGTCGTCTGTACAACTCGTTTTGCAGTTGGCGGTCATAGCTCCTGTAGGCGCCTGACGTTTTTCCCACAAACAACACCATATTTTCGGTGTAGGGATGAGCCCGGTTATTCGTGTCGCGCACATGGCTGAATTTATAATGCACCAGTATTTGCGCCGTGTCCGGTTTCTGTGCGGCAGCCCTGAGGGCTAACGCTGAAAGCACCGCGCATAATATTAATAACCTTTTCATAGCTACAATCGTTTGTCCCATATTTCCGAGTTTATTTTCTATCCGGCAACTCGATCGGGTTATTGATAACCGGCTGCGGACCCACCTTTATATTTATTTTCATTTGATCCGAACCGGCCGGGCGGTTGGCATTGTGCGCTGCCATCTGCGCCTGTACAAAAGCATCGGGATCTTTGCGCATGGCATCCTGCAATTTCGAAAACTCTTTGTCAGTAGCTTTGATAGCGTTTTTAGGCAATTCGATAACATTGGGATCGCCGTCGTTGCCGCCGATCATGACCATTTTTGGTCCAGGACCATCGGTTTTTACTTCAGCCAATTTTTCCTTTATATCGCGTACGGCAACAAACACTTTTTCTACGCCGTCGAACATAAATTGCACATCCTTTTTGGCATCATAAGCCTGCACGATGACGCCGGGCAGCCCGTTTAGTTTCCAGGGGCCCACATGTAAAGGCATATCCGGGCAAAACCAGGCCGTATAATCGCGTCCCTTAAAATGTCCTGTCGCTTTCTGGCAATGCAAGCCGCCGAACGTCGCGGTATCGCCGCTTATTTTCCAGTTGATAGCCGGCAGGACATCACCGATAAGATACATATCCATTACCAATGGCTCTTTCCTGACCAGTTCTTTTTCGTTGGGAAACTCGTAATACTCAGCACTTGATCCTCGCCTGTTTCTGTGAATTTGGACGCGGCCGTCGGGCGAACTGGCCCTCGCCGCCTCTAATTGTTTTTTAAACTCGGCCTGCTCCAGCACATTGTCATAGCTTTTATAAGCGCTTGAGTTTTTACCGATATATAGCGCCATATTTTCGGTATAGGGATGATCGCGGTTGGTGGTGTCACGCACGTGGGTGAATTTATAATGCACCAACACCTGTGCGGTGTCTGATTTTTGCGCGGAAGCACTTACCACCATTGCTGTCAGCACTGTGCCTATTATCAATTGTCTTTTCATGTTCTTTATAATTTGAGTGTTATGATTTGGTTCATTTTTTCTCCGGCAGTTCTATCGGGTTATTGATCGCGGGAGGGCCGCCAGGAGCCGCTTTGCCCACAATATGATCCGCTTTAGGGCCATTACCGGCGTTCATAGCTCCTAGAACACCATTAGGATTTTTTCTCAACGCCTCCTTAACTTTCTCGAATTCCTTCTGCGTGGTTTTGATCGCCCTCGGCGGTGGCGCTATCAAATTCATGTCATCATCCAGGTCACGCGCTATCGGGGGTACATCTTTTTCATCTACTGCCGGCCCGCTCTTAGGTGAGGTCGGGATCGTTTTCTCTACCCCGTCAAATTGAAATACCACTTCGTTTTTTGCGTCGCGGGCATCTACGATCACGCCGGGCAAGCCGTTCAATTTCCATGGTCCGGTATGGACGGGCAGATCAGGGCAAAACCAGGCGATATAATCCCTGCCTTTGAAATGACCCGTTGCCTTCTGGCAATGCAAGCCGCCGAAAGTTGCCGTATCATCACTTGTCTTCCAGTCGATGGCTGGCATCGGGCCTGTGATCGCATAGCTGTTGACAAACAGATCTTCCTTAGTTACCAATTTTTGCTCATTCGGATACTGATAATATTCGGTAGGGGTGCCTACACCCCTTCTGTTTATCATAGGGCGCCCGTCGGGGCTTGCTGCTGCAGCCTCGGCAAACGCTTTCTTAAACTGCGCTTTATATACTACCGCATCGTAACTCCTGTAAGCGCCCGCGCTTTTGCCGATGTATAAAACCATGTTTTCCGTGTAAGGATGCGCCCGGTTGGCGGTGTCCTGTACCCACGAAAACTTGTAGTGGATCATCATCCGCGCGGTATCTGGTTTTTGAGCCCTGGCTGCGAAGACCGCCAATATCAGAGTTGCGGTTATCAGTAATTGCCTTTTCATAATTCATAAGAATTTTAAGCAATACTATTTTTTGCGTTCCAATCCATAAAAACTTTGGTACGAACGCCATTTTAACATTTGCGAAATGGAGATATTTGTTATCCGGGATTTCAAAAACCGGCGGTTTATACCGTTAGGGAATGGTTTAGTAACAATAATTTTCAAGCCATTTTTTGTATTTTACCTTTGTTTATATGCTTAAGATCAGGAAGAAAGACTGGATAGAGATCGTACTTCACATTGCGTTCTGGGTGGGCGTTTTTTACACGCTGCTGTCGCTTACGGAGACACACGTAACCGTGCGCGTTGAGCATGCAGCAAGTGCAATAAAAAAGGATCCTGTTCTGATAAAGGATGTGAGGCACACCTTGTCGCCCTACCTGTTTATCACACTCGGTTTTCTGGCCCTGCTATTCTACGGCAATATCCTTTTGCTGTTCAAAAAGGCGCTGCGCTTCAAAAATATATTGATCAAAGTGGCAATACCCCTGGTTTATTTTGCTGTCATCTTTGTGACGAATTACTATACCGGTCGATTGCTTTCAGCCCCAAAACCCGACCGACCATTTATAGGTAATTTTCAAATCGACCGGAAAAATGAAACGCTTCCGTTTCCGCCTGTTATAAAACCCGATGTCGTGTTACGAACAGATGCCTTTTTATTTGAAAGTGATGGTTTATCCAATACGAGAGTGTTTATTTTCATTATCATATTAGGACTTTCCATAGCCTATTTCTTTTTAAAAGAATGGGCAAGGGTAGAAAAGATGCGTTCGGATTTGGCGGCGGTCCAGTTGGATACAGAGGTGAAGTTTCTCAAATCGCAGGTAAACCCGCATTTCCTGTTCAATACACTGAACAACCTGTTCTCGATGGCGCAGAAAAAGGGAAACGACGCGTTGGCTGACGGTATCTCGAAGCTGTCGGGTATGATGCGCTATATGATCTATGAAAGCAACGAGGAAAAAGTGCCGCTGCAAAAGGAAATAGAGTACCTGGAGGATTGCATTTTGCTGAACAAGCTGCGCTACGCGGACAAAGAAGCCGTGGTTAAGTTTGATTATCCTTCCGATACCAAAGATGTCGTTATAGCACCGATGCTTTTCATTTCATTTGTGGAGAACGCTTTTAAACATGGGGTGATGATCGGCAAATCATCGGAGATCGATATTTCGATCGTTGTAACCAACAAGCAGTTGACTTTTAGTTGCACAAATACAATTTACGGCGTTAAAAAGATGGAAAGGGAAAAAGGCGGCATCGGCCTGGAAAATGTGAAAAGAAGGCTGGAACTGGTGTATCCCGGGAAATATGAGTTATCGATAAATAAAGCGGACAATAAGTATATTGTCATTCTTGGAATCGATTTAGAATGATAACCTGTATCGCCATAGACGACGAGCCGATGGCCCTGGAGGTGATAGAGCGCTATTGCCAGAAGACCGGCCTGACTGACCTGAAGGCAACTTTTCGCGAGCCGGTAAAAGCCATCGAATACCTGAACCGGGAAAGCATCGACCTGGTGTTTTTAGATATCAATATGCCCGACGTGAACGGAATACAATTGCTGCGGACACTGGCGGTAAAACCGATGGTGATCTTTACCACAGCCTACAGCAACTATGCCGTTGAAAGTTACGACCTGAACGCGGTCGATTACCTGCTGAAGCCTATCACCTTTGAGCGCTTCCTGGCGGCGGTGAATAAGGCAATAGGACTCAAAGGAGTGAAAAACGGCACAAATAAAGAGGATGATAGCTCGTCCATATTTATAAAAAGCGGCCCTCAAACCTACCAGGTAAAAGTGAACGATATTTTATACCTCGAAAAAGATGGTAACTATATTACCGTTCACTTAAAGGACAGGACTATCCTGATCCGCGAGAACATGGGTGATATTTTCGACATGGTGCCGTCAAGCGATTTCGTCAGGGTACATAAATCATACGTGGTGGCCGTCAGGCATATTACCATGATCGAGGTGCACCAGCTTACCGTTGGCCAGGCGAAGATACCAATCGGAAGCACCTACCGGGAAAGTTTAAAAAGCCGTCTGGGAATAAAATGAGTTTGCAGTTTGCAGTGGGATAAACAAAGTTGTCAACCGCCAACTAAAACAACCTGTCCTTCACCACCAGCGTATCCGTAATCAGATCGTGCAGGCCTTGCTGGTGGCGGTTGAAAAAGATCATGAGGTAACCCACTATACTGACAAAAGAAAATATTTTACAAACGTTACGCGCGATAGCTTTGCCGGGTGTAATGCGTTTGCCTTCTATGTCGGTCACTTTAATTTTCAGTATCTGTTTGCCATACGTCGCCTGCGTGGCCGAGCTTTCCATAACGATGTGGTAGACGAGGTTCATAATGGGAATAATGACCAGTAAACTGAGGCCAATCAACATGCGCGTTGGGCTATCGTAAATGAAAAGAATAGCAGTGAATGCAATGACAATATAAAACCCCGAAATAAAAAACCAGTCGAGCACTGAAGCCAGCAGCCGCTGATCGAAAGCGGCAAAGTATTGCGGCATCACCGTCCGCTTTTTAAAACCGAATATTTCCCTGAGCTCCTCCAGTTCGTGCGCTTCCTTGTAATCCACCATTTCCGGGGTTTTTACAAAATCGGCTGGTTTAATACGCCGGACCTTTAGCTCTTCGATGCTGAAAGGGCCTTCAGGCTTGCCGTTAATGACGAGAACATATTGATTGCGGGAGGATTGCAAAGTTAAAACGTTTTCTGTTAGACAAACTTAACCTTCCAACATTACAACCTTTCAACTTTAAAACAACATCAATACCTGTTCACCTTAAAATCGGATATACCGCCCGAAAAATGAATTACTATCTTGTTTTTAGCTGATGAAAAACCATCTGTTTCGTAAGCGCCGTCATCTTTCTTATTGAAACCGTCGAAAGTGGTGGACGACAGGGCCGAATGCTCTTCTATCCGGCAGCCCGCATCTTTAGGCACCTTAATGGTGACGTCGGCTGCGCCTACCGCAAGTTTAACATCGGTTTGCGGCAGCGGGTGTCCCAGTTTGACGCTAAACTCGCCCGCAGAGCCATGAATGCTAAAATTCCGGATTTTGTATTTTGAAAGGTCAAAATCAAGGTCGGTAGCGCCGCTGTTCACGTCGATATCCCAGGTCGGGGCAGTGTTCAGTTTAAGGTTCACCGAATCGGAATGGGTGCCGGTCTTTACGCTGGTTTTGGTCGTCATAGCCAGGTCCATAACATAATCCGAACCTTCCTTATGGCTGTTAAGCGCATACCTGCCATAAAACAACATGGCATCTGCCCGGAATAAGTCTTTGGTTGTATCGCTGATCTTGTAAATGCAGGTGCCGCCGTTAAGCGTAAGTTTTGCGGTCTTCACGGCCGGGTCGAACGGTAATGTGTAATTGGTGTCCAGCCGCTTTCCGGTATATTTTCCTTCGGCTACGTATGCATTCACATTGTTATGGAACCAACCCGAAGCCTTTCTGGCACTCCTTACGACGAGCCAGCAAACGGCAACGATCAATGCCACCAGCAGAAAGATCATAACCGCCCAGTGACTTCTTTTTACGCGGTTTTGTGCGGGCCTGTAATTTTTAGGATCAAAAGGATTGTTGGCAGGGTTCGTACCTGGTTCCATAAGGCTGAAATTTAATAGGGGAAATTAGCAAAATGGATTTTAATACCGAAAAGTTGTAATGCCGAAGGCTAACCTTTCCACATTACAACTTTGCAACCTTGCGACAAATATCAGTACGTATGCACCTTAAAGTCCGATACCCCGCCGCTGATGTGGATATAATATTTGGTCCTGGCGGCGTCGAAATTCGGCGATTCGTAATGCCCGTCGTCCTTTTTAATGTAGCCGCTGGGATAATCCGTCGATGACAAACCCGACGAGGTTTCGATATTGTATGCGGCGTCCTGCGGTATGTTGACGGTTACGTCAGAAGCGCCGGTCTCGACAGTAATGTTACTGTTTGTAAGCGGTTCGCCCATTTTCAGGACAAACTGGCCTGCGCCTCCTTTGAGCACTACATCGCGCATCTTGTATTTGGACAGGTCGAAATCCAGGTCGGTGGCGCCCGCATCGATGTGCATTTCCCATTCGGGCCGGGTATTCAGGCTCATAAGAACGCTGTTCTTATCGCCGCCGTCATCGTTCCAGTTCCACACGTGATTTTCTTTCATGTGAAAATCCATTACATACACGGAATCTTCCTGGTGTTTATCAAATTGGTATTTGCCATGGAATGACCTGGTTTCTGCGGCGAATAGCTGGTTGGTCGTGTCGTTTAGCCTGAAGGTAGTGGCTCCGCCGCTGATATTCAATCGTGCCACTTTGATGCCCGCCTGAAACGGTTCGCTGAACTGGCTGTTACCGGACACCCTCACCGATTTGCCGCTACCCATGTCATCGTTATCATCGCTGTTGTCGTCGTTATTATCCGAATGATAGTTGTAGCTCCAGTGCGGCCACCAGCGATAACGGGTTCCACTGAAATCGCCGAACAGTATCAGTGCAAAGCCTCCGATTATAACCGCCGCCTTTAAAATGGTGGCCCATGCCGACCTGTTGCCGGCAAGCACCAGGTTTACACCGCCAATTACAATGAATATGGGCCACAGAAAGGCGAAGTTTTCCCAGTGAAAATGGAGGTATCCAAAGTTGTGGAGGAGGAATGCCGCGCCGATCATCACCAGGATCATGCCTGGTACTAATTTATCGTTTCTCATGATCTTAATTTTAAATATATAGTGATTTAAACCGTCGGGGCATTGTCTGCCGGAGGGTTAGGTTCGTTTTTATCGTTATCGTTGTTGTTGTCCTTTTTGTCGGTAGCGTCCTGCCACTGGGCATTCTTTAATTTCTTTTCGTTCTCGCCCGATAGGATCAGTATACAGCCGACGGTGATCGGGATAATAGGCCACAGGTGCCAGAAATCCCAGTCGGGGATGATATCGAACCGATCCAGCAGGATGGATCCGCCTACAATGATCAGCACTGTGCCGAAAATAATGGCAAACAGCGATGTGCCGTTATGTTGCGGTTGAAGCGGCTGAACAGGCGGATTGGGATACGGGCTGCCCTGGAAGGCATTATCGCCAAATGGATTGCCGGCCGGATTTTGCGGCGGTACGGTGTAGTCGACCGTCGGGTCATGAAAGATATATGGCCTTTTGGGCAGCACGATCCAGAGAATAATATAAACCAGGCCCCCGCTGCCATGAAATATGGCCATCAGCACAAATACCAGGCGCACCACCGTAACATCTATATTCATGTATTCGGCTATCCCGGCGCAGACGCCCGCAATCTTTTTGCGGTATTCGTCTCGATATAGTTTTTTTTCCATGTTTTTATTTTATAGTGATTAGTTAATTTGTGATTGGTGATTTGGGTGAGATTGTTTGAAATGATCACAAGTCACCGTTCACTGATCGCTTTTTATTATACCTGCCCTCCCGTGGGCCTTATTATGATCTCGTCTACATTAGCGCCAATACTCATTTTATGGATATTTACAATGGCCGACGCTACATCGTCCGGAGATACAAATTTGTTTTTGTCAATGGTTGTTCCTGCCCACGAATTTGTCAATGTCGAACCCGGTATCACAGCCGTAACCTTTACGTCGTAAGGCATCATTTCCTGCCGCATTACTTTGCATAATCCTAACAGCGCATATTTGGTCACACTGTAGGTTCCTGCCGCTGCGATCGGGTCGAGCGATGCCACCGAGCATATCGAAAAAAAATGACCTTTACGGGCTGTCATCATTTTCCTGCCAAAAAACTTATACAGGTGATAAGCAGGCATCAGGTTGGTATGCAATTGCTTATCAAATGCTTGGTCGCTTTCGTCCAGGATGCTCACCGGGTCAAACATGCCCAGGTTGTTCACTACTATATCAATGAAACCCAATTCTGTTTCGGCCATTTGGGCGAAATCCAGCAGTTGCTCCTTAACGCTGCCATCGGTAACACTGGTTACAACTTTGATCCTGGGGTTTGCCGCCAGCAATTCCGCTTTAAAGGCATGCAGATCGTCCGCGTTTCTCGAGCATATCGCCAGGCTGATCCCTTCCTTTGCAAAGGCCAGGGCTACCGAGCGGCCTATTCCTTTTGTTGAAGCGGTGATGAGCGCATTTTTCATTTGCCGTTGCTGTTAAGTTTAAATTGGTCTTTTAACGCTACAAATCTATAAGTGAATAATAAATCGCGATAGCGATTTTGGGGAAGTGCAATCAAATATTCGGTGAAGTGCGGAAATTTAGCGGTAAATAAGTTGCCGGTTGTATAGTTAGTCGTCCGCGGCCAGGAAAGGTTTCGATGTAGAATCAAATCCCCACTTATGCACAAGTTATCCACATTCTGTCATGGGAAAGCCGCTTTTCGATATGCCCAGCGCCGTTTTTATATAGGTATGCTTATTGTTTTGGCATAAATAGAACTAACTAGTTTAAATTATGGATAATGCACTAACATTGGTCGGAATAGTCGTAACACTTACACCGATCGTTTTGATCGTATCGACCTTGCTGTTGAGGGGAAAGAAATTATTTGATTGATTTTACTCAATCGATAATGATCATTCTCATCCTTATAAATTGCCTGATGGGATTGATTCCTGCCGCCTGTTGCGAAGCCGGCTATGAGATAGATTTGATATTCGCTGCGTTACTCCCAAGCCGAAACAATTTCCCTGCTAATAATGTCTTAAACTTGTATCCTGGATTTTTATTCCGGGATGAATGGCTGTTAATTACAATTCCTGTTAAAAAACGTATTTTTAACCGCCCTTAAAAGCTTTTAATGTTTCACAGTTTAGGACGATATATACTTTTACTGCGTTTAAGTTTCAGAAAGCCCGAAAAGTTCAGTGTTTACTGGGCCGAGGTGATGCGTGAAATGGTTTCCGAAGGCATCGGCTCGTTGGGCATTATCGCTATCATTTCGGTGTTTATTGGCGCGGTGGCGACTATCCAGACTGCTTTCCAGTTAATAAGCGATTTTATTCCCAAGTCGGTTGTCGGCGGCATTACACGCGACTCGACCATACTGGAGTTTAGCCCTACCATTTGCGCCCTTGTGCTGGCCGGGCGCATCGGTTCGAGCATCGCCTCTCAGATCGGCACCATGCGCGTTACCGAACAGATTGATGCGCTGGAAATTATGGGTGTGAATGCCCCCGGTTATCTCATCTCGCCAAAGATTATTTCCGGCGTGACGATGATACCTGTATTGGTTATAGTATCCGTAATATTAGGTCTAAGCGGCGGCTACCTGGCTTGCGCAGCCTCCAATGATGTGTCTACAAACGATTACCTCGCCGGCCTAACCGATGGTTTTAATCCGCTGATCGTTACGGTATGCGCGGTCAAATCCGTGGTATTCGGGTTTATCATCAACTCCATTTGCGCTTACCAGGGTTACTATACCACCGGCGGCGCACTCGAGGTCGGACAGGCAGCCACCCGCGGCGTTGTTTTTAGCTGTATTATGATCTTATTTGCTGACCTGGTTGTTTCTCGTATTCTGCTATGATCCAGACTGTCGACGTTTATAAAACATTTGGCCAAAACGAAGTACTGAAGGGCATCAATACCGAATTTAAACCGGGCAGAAATAACCTCATTATTGGTACCTCCGGGTCGGGCAAAACAACCTTGCTCAAATGTATCGTCGGTTTGCATGAGCCAAGCCGCGGCGAAATATTGTACGACACGGAAAATTTCACGAAGATGAATTTTGAGGAACGCGTGCCTATCCGTAAGCAGATCGGTATGCTGTTTCAGAACTCGGCGCTATTTGATTCGATGACGGTTGAGCAGAATATCATGTTCCCGCTGAACCTGTTTACCGATATGCCGAAAAGTGAAAAACTGGACAGGGCCAATTTTTGCCTGAAAAGGGTAAACCTGGAAGGCAAAAACAAACTATATCCGTCGGAGCTTTCGGGCGGTATGAAAAAACGCGTAGGTATCGCCCGGGCTATATC